>CAUZRT010000216.1:0-5927 GCA_963582235.1 Lentisphaeria bacterium | reverse complement strand
CATCAGCATTCCCGGCCGATATCTCGTGCTGATGCCGGGACTGCAGCGAGTTGGCGTCAGCCGCAAAATCTCCGACGATCAGACCCGCCGCAAGCTACGGAACAGCCTCAACGAGCTCAATCCACCCCCCGGCCTCGGATTCATCATTCGCACGGCCGGCATCGAGCGGACGAAGAAGGATCTGCAGCGCGACCTGAACTACCTAATGCGACTGTGGCGCGTGATTGTCAGGCGGATTCGCAAATCACCCGCGCCGGTCGACATCTATCAGGATAGCGACATGATCATCCGCACAATTCGCGACATCTTCACCAGTGATATCGATGCGGTCTGGATCGACGAATCCGAGTCTTTCGAACGAGCCCGCGAATTCATGAAGGTTGTGCTTCCCCGCCATGCCAACCGTATCAAACTGTATGAAGGTAAAGAGCCGATCTTTCACAAATACAAAATCGAGGACGAAATCGCCCGTATTCAAAATCGTCACGTCCCCCTGAGAGGGGGAGGATCGATTGTGATTGACCAAACCGAGGCCTTGGTGGCCATCGACGTCAACAGCGGCAACTTTCGCGTCGACGACAATGCCGAAGAAACCGCCTATCAGGTCAACCTGCGGGCCGCTGAAGAAATCTGTCGGCAGATACGCCTGCGTGATCTGGGCGGTGTGATCGTCAACGATTTTATCGACATGCGCGAAGATCGGCATCGCCGCGGAGTTGAACGGACGCTACGCGATTCCGTCCGCCGGGACCGTGCCCGGACTAAAGTCCTGCGAATCAGCCCCTTTGGGCTGATCGAAATGACCCGGCAGCGAATCCGGCCTTCATTGCGCCGGAGTACCTATGAGGATTGCCCCTGTTGCAGCGGCACCGGACAGGTCAAAACCGGCGAAAGCATGGCGATTGAGGTGATGCGGATGCTGATGACCACCGCAAGCCGCGATGGCATCACTCACATCAGCGTCGATATCCACGAGCGGGTCGCCAGTTACCTCAACAACCGCAAACGCCGAGAAATCGGCGGTATTGAGGAGCAAAACGGCATTTCGATCAGCGTCAACGCGCGAACCGACGTCGATCCGGAACATTTGAATATCCGCTGTTCGGACAAGGTCGGCGGCCAGATCAAAATTCTGACTCCCGCAGACTCGAAATCCGCATCTTGACTTCATAAAATCGGCACGGTCACAAATTGAGGGAGGGTGAGGTTCCTGCTAAGCCGCCGGATCGGTGATATTCACGGCTCAGCGGGAGCTTCGCCCTCCCGAAGAACCGCAATTCGTGATCGCTGGAAGTTTAAAATTGACAACCCGCGCGGTCGGAGTAAGCTCGGGACCAAAAATTAACCACACAAAACGGACAGATGATCGGGGAGAGACACCTCGTCGTTTGCTCGTCAAACGAGTCGGAACAATGTTCGCAGTTATTGAAGATGGCAGTCGCCAGTATCGGGTCCAGCCGGGCGACATGCTCACCGTCGACTATCGATCCGATGCGAAAAAAGGTGACACGCTCACTTTCGACCGCGTACTGCTGGCAAACGGCGGGGCAGCCAGCGCCATCGGCCGTCCGATTCTCGAAGGCGCGACCGTCGACGCCGAAGTCGTCGTCCCCGAAGCCAAGGGACCGAAAATTGAGGTGCAAAAAATCCGGCGACGTAAGAACTCCCGTCGCCATACCGGGCACCGGCAGAAGCACACCGAGGTGCGGATTACGGAGATTCACGTCCCAGGTTTGGATATCGTCGAGCCATCGGCAGCGGATGAAACGGCGGCCGAGCAAGCCGTTATGACCGCTCCACATCCGCAGACGGCCGAGATGCCGGCTGCCTCGCCGCAAGCCGATTCGGGCTCCGAGACCGTAACCGATTCGAATGCTGAATCATCCAGCGCCAACGAGAATTCGTCCGAGTCGGATGGTTCACTGCCATAGCCGAGTTCCATGGCCGCGCCATTTGACGTTGAACGTCTCCGACGGCAGTTTCCTGCACTGGACCGTGTTGTGGGATCTCGACTGGCCGTTTACTTTGACGGGCCGGGCGGCAGTCAGGTTCCCCGCCGAGTCGCCGAGGCTGTCTACCGTTACCTGACCGAGACGAACGCCAATCACGGCGGTCCGTTTGCCACCAGCCAAGAGAGTGACCGGATTCTGGAAGAAGCCCACAGGGCCGCCGCCGACTTCGTCGGCACCTCCGATCCGGGGGAAATCGTGTTCGGCGCGAATATGACGACGCTGACGTTCGCGCTGAGCCGGGCCATCGGTCGAACGTGGTCAGTGGGCGACGAAGTGCTAGTTTCTCGTCTGGATCACGATGCGAACGTCACCCCGTGGGTGCTGGCGGCACAAGAGGCTGGAGCCATCGTTCGTCAGATCGACGTTCGGCCCGACGACTGCACGCTTGACGCAGACGATTTCCGGGCGAAGCTCACTGACCGGACAAAACTGGTCGCCGTCGGTTTTGCATCCAACGTAACCGGAACGATGAACCCGGTCCGCGAAATCGTCCGGCAGTCACATGCGGCCGGCGCACTGGTTTTCGTCGATGCGGTCCACTATGCCGCACACGGCCTGATTGACGTTGGCGAACTCGGCTGCGACTTTCTAGCCTGCTCGGTCTACAAGTTTTTTGGCCCGCACATGGGGTTGCTTTGGGGTCGGCGTGAGCTGCTCGAGTCGCTGCCGGCCTACAAGCTTCGTCCGGCCCCGGATGCGCTTCCCGGAAAGTGGATGACCGGCACACAGAATCACGAAGGCATTGCCGGCTTCAAAGAAACCATCGAATATCTGGCCGACCTGGGACGTTCTCTCACACCCGAATCTAATGGCCGACGGGAGGCATTGAGGACCGCCTACCGAGGCATCGGCGAATACGAGCGAGAACTGGTGCAACATCTCATCGCCGGTCTCTTGTGTCTCTCGGGAGTCCGCATCTGGGGAATCATCGATCCCCAACGATTCCATGAACGTGTCCCGACTATCTCGTTCACGCATCAGGACCACACACCGGCCGAAATTGCCCAATTCGCGGCCGAGCAGGGCATCTTCGTCTGGGCGGGCAATCACTACGCTTTGCCGCTCACCGAAGCACTCGGTCTTGAACCGGCCGGGACGCTCCGCGTCGGGCTGATGCACTATAACACCGGTGCAGAAATCGACCGCCTGCTGGCCCTGCTGAAAAAGCGGCTCTGAATGAAAATTCCACACGAATGTAAGTCGGCTGTGTAGTTCTATCGGCCCCCTGCCGCTCAGATCAACGCAACAGCCGGCTCGGTCTCGAACTGCCGTCGCCGCCGCTCGAAGGCGTGAACGTCGCACGGGCTGACCTCGACGAGATTGTACACTTGGGTGCCTAGCTGGTAAAATCCGTACCCCAAGGGCGTACAGTGCTCGACCCGGCAACTGAAGAAACAGACCGAAACGTCTCCGGGCAATCCGATCATCACGCGACGGTCCGTGACCGGTGCGTTGTGGATCAACGCCAAGCCGTCCTGGCAGATGTCCTTTGTGACCAAGGGAAAAGCACGATCGTATATGGGTTCCTGTTCATCGTCGTTATAGGGAATCAACCAAGCGACTTCGCAATATGCTCCACGAGCCGACCGGCGACTCTCTTGGCGTACCTGCTTGACCTGATGTCGGCTCATGTAACCGGTCAGGATCGTCCGCACGTCGTTGCGTTTTCTGCGCAGCAGCAAGCTTAGCATCCGTCCCACCCTATTTGCGATCTGCTGTTTACCTCGTGAAAGATACGTTGCAGATGAGGACGCCACGAGTGTTTGGCCGACGGGATGTCGGTTTACCATTTCGGTCGTAACGATGCAGGCGATTCGGTCGATTCCGAGCAGTCTCGTTCAACGGAAACGGCCCCAAGACCGCCCATTGCTGGTTAACCGCATCCGGCGTTTTCCGTAGGGCCCATCAGGTCGGCGGCGACGGCTTTCTCGTGCCAGCGAGCTTCTGCTACTTCAGCGTTTCCAGAAAGCTGAGCAGGTCGAAAAACTCGCCCACGGTCAGACGCTGGACGAGTTTTTCGGGCATGACCGAGGTTTTCTGCGGATGCCGTTCTGCGATTTCGCCCGCCTTGAGCTGAAGCACCGTTCCCTCAGCCGTGCCGATCCGCTGAAGATTATCGCGAGTGTCGCCCAGAATCAGACCCGTGTGGACTTTGCCCGATTTCATCACAAAGGTCCAATTGGTGAACTGGGGCGCAATCGCTTGGCTCGGTTCGAGGATCGACTCTGCCAGCCGCTTGCGGCTGAGCGCTCGGCCAATAGTAGACAAGTCCGGCCCGACGTTCCCGCTGCGGCCGTTGACCGTGTAACACTTGTAACAGCCGGCACTGTTGGAATGAAAGAAGATCCGCCGTCCGGCCGCCGCCTGTGAGTGTCTCCTCGGCGAGCGGGAGCCGTAAGGCCCCTGTTGATTTCCCACCCAGAGCCAGCGCAATCTCCTCGGCGAGCGGCCGGCGTAAGACGGCTGGTGTCCGCGAGAGAGTTTGAACCGCCCTCTTCACAGCAACATCAGAAGCAACATGTCCGCGCAGCGCCTCGGAGCGAATTTTCACGTTCTAACCCGCTAACATCTGCAGCAGCAATCTGCGAACTTCAGGCAAGAGGTCTCCGCCTGTTCCCAATCTGACGACCGCTTCGGCCCGCAGGTCGAGGCCGTTTTTCTGATCAGCGAGAACCGCGGCCAGCAATTCGTCACGTCCTTTGAGCGTCGAATGTTGCAGCGTGCGGACTGTTTCCAATTTCAACTGCGCATGGGCCGAGTTGAGCAGAGTCCGGAATAACTCCGCATCGAGCGCCGGGTCGTTCGGATCGACCAACCGCAGCGCCTGTGCGCGGACGGCCGGGGAACGGTTTTTGTCGCGGACCAACGGCAAAACATACTTGGCAGCGGGAGTCCGGTCAAAATCCTGGGGGCCCTTGCCGTCCAACATTTCCAGCGCCGCCAGCGTAGCTAGAAATAGATCGGTCGTCATCACCTTGTCGTTGAGGATCGCTTCAACCTGCGGGCGGAGTTTGGTCAGCTTTTCTTCCGCGACCCACTGCACAGCGGCGCGGCGGATAGTGGGATCAGAATCCTTGATCCCAACTTCGGTAATCGCTTGAAGCTGTGGGTATTTTTTCCGAGCCGCCAAGATCACGCTGAGTAGTTGGTGCTTTGCCGTCCAGTCGTCGGATTCTCCCTCGAAGTCTTTGATGAGTTTCATAACGCCCATGAGTTGGTCGCGTGTGATTTTTCTTGCGGCCAGCCGTTCAATTACGGTCGCCGAAATGAACGGGGCTTTGAACTCCAGAGCTAAAAAGGTATCCATTGACGGAAAAATCGGGATCGATGCCAGCCACCGGCGAGAGCTTGAGTCTGTAATCGCTGAATCTCTAAACACCGCCCGAACCAAAGCATTGTATGTCAAGTCTTTGTGGAGCTTGTGCTCCTTTGCGGTATCGAAAGTAAATTGCGAACTACCTAGGAGTCGAATGGCTGCAATATCTACGTCGTCTGGATTCTTCGTTTCTATGGATTTCTCAGCGTTATCTCGGAGAATGCGATACTCCGCAGCGCCAATCCGCAGCTTCGCAAGTGCCCATAGCACTTCGATTCGCTGGCGTGCCGGCTGTTTTTCGTCCCTGATTATCGCCAGCAGTTGTTTGCGGCCGGAAGATGATTTTGTCAGCGCCTTGGCAGAGACACGGCGGACATCCAGCCGTGGTGAATTCAGAAATGTCGTCAATTCCCCAATAGAGTGTTTTGTGGTGATCGTCGCGCTATCGATGACCCTCCGCTTCGGCAGGTTGACGACGGAGATATGCCACACGCGGCCTTTTTCGTGGATTTTGTAATCCTTGAGCACCCAGTCGGTGCAGTACAGGCTGCCGTCGGGGGCGACGGCGAGACCGACCGGGCGGAAGTTCTCGCCTCCCT
>CAUZRT010000215.1:0-5934 GCA_963582235.1 Lentisphaeria bacterium | reverse complement strand
GAAGAAGCGGATGGAAAAATGGATCACCGCCGGGGGCGAGTGGGTCTGCAGCGCCGGATGGACGGTACTGTGCCACCTGGCAATGTCGTCGGAGGACCACCCTGATACCGAATTGGAAACGTATCTGAAATCTATCGAAACTACGATTCATGGCAGCAAGAACCGTGTGAAGCACGCCATGAACAATACCCTGATCGCCATCGGAATCCGCAACCCGCACCTCGAGAAGAAAGCCGCCGCCGCCGCGAAACGAATCGGCAAGGTAGGGGTGGATCACGGCGAAACCAATTGTAAATCCCCCGATGCCGCGGCCTACGTTCAGCGCACGGTCGCCCGCAAAAGCAAACGCAGGGTTGGATGCGGGTGAGAATGGTTTTGGTTTCGCAAATCCTGTGACGCTCGACAAGCGATGGCTATCACGATTGCCACCGATTCATTATATATAAGGGAAAAACGCCATGATCGTCGACGTTCATAGCCATGTATGGGAGTACCCCGATCATTTCAGCCCCGACTTCCTGAACCAGGCAAAGCGCGCACGGGCAGACTTTGAGATGGACCTTACCGTGCGTTACGAAGACTATGCAGCGAGCGCCAGTGAACCGATGAAAGCAACCATTGTCTTCGGCGGCAAAGCGCGGCTGAGCGGGCTTTGGGTCGACGATCAGTATGTTGCCGATTGCGTGGCGCAGCATCGGGAGAAGCGCATTGGTTTTCTGTCAGTGGACCCGACCCAGGATGGATGGCAGGATGAGATGCGGGCCGGACACCAGGACCTCGGCCTCCGGGGCATCAAGCTAATGCCGATGTATGCCGGCTTCCGGCCCGATGACGCGAGCCTCGAGCCGCTGTGGCAGTACGCGACGAAACATCAACTCCCGGTGTTGCTGCACACGGGAACGACATTTGTTTCACAGGCGCCGCTGGAACCAACGCTGCCGCGCCATCTCGATCCTGTCGCCATCAGATTTCCGGACGTCCGAATTATCATGGCGCATCTCGGACACCCGTACGAGTATGAGAGCGTCGCCGTAATCCGGAAGCACCCGAATGTCTACTCAGATGTAAGCGCACTGCACTATCGGCCGTTTCAGCTGTATCACAGTCTGATGCTCGTACAGGAATACGGCGTCTGGCATAAACTGCTGTTCGGGACGGATTATCCCTTTACAACCGTTGATGCATCCATCGGCGGGCTCCGTTCCCTCAACCACATGGTCGAAGGTACGAACCTGCCCCGTCTGGATGCAGCGCATATTGAGCAGATGATCTACCGTGACAGCCTTGCGCTGCTGGGGCTGGACTGAAGGAGTCTCCCGGGATCGTCTGCATGACGGACAATGTCCACGCCTGACCAAAGACAGTCACACTTCCGGCCGGTGCTACTTTCCGTCATTGCGACTTTGATCGCCGCCCGATTCCGACACCCAAAAAAAATAACCCAGCGCCAAGTTTCTCGGGAGCCATAAACAATGAACATTGGTACGCTTCTTATAAAAGGCGCGTTACACTTTCCCGAGAATCTGGCGATCATTCACGGCGCGGAGACCTGGACCTACAGTCAATTCAACGAGCGCACCAACCGTCTGGCCAATGGCCTGCGGCGGCTGGGCGTGGCTCAGGGGAATTATGTCGCCCTGCTCATGTACAATTGCCCGGAGATGCTCGAGGCAATGTTCGCCTGCTTCAAATTGGGTTGCGGTGCGGTACCGATAAATTTTCGGCTTCATGCCAACGAATTCTCCTATATCATCGACCACTGCGAAGCCAAAGCGGTCATTACCGGCCCCGAGTTCAACGCCGCCATCACGGAAAATCGCGACCGGATTCCCGGGGCCGCTCATATCATCACCACATCCGGTGCCGACGGCGAGTTCCTGGAGTACGATGCCGTGCTCGCAGCCGGTTCGACAGAATTAGCGGATGCGGTTGTCGATGCCAACGACGTGGCCTGGATCTTCTATACCTCGGGCACCACCGGCCGGCCCAAAGGGGCCATGCTGACACACCGTAATCTGCTGGCCATGACGATGAATTTCTATGCCGACATCTGTCCGGGATTTGGCCACCGGGAAGTCATTCTGCACGCCGCGCCTCTTTCCCACGGCAGCGGGCTTTATGCGCTCCCCAACGTCGGCAAGGCCGCGGCCAATGTCATTCCCACATTGAAGTCGTTCGACGCCGAAGCCGTTCTGAAGTACATCGAGCAGTACAGGGTCACAAATATGTTTGCCGCGCCGACCATGATCAAACGGCTGATCGACAGCCCCGCCGTCGACCGCTGCGATCTCAGCTCGCTGAAGGCCATGGCTTACGGCGGTGGTCCGATACTGTTCGAGGACCTGATCCAAGCCATGGAAAAACTGGGGCCGTGTCTGGTACAGCTTTACGGGCTGGGCGAATCGCCGATGACCATCACCTATCTTTCACACGACGATCATGTCCCGGAAGGAAACGACCGGCAGATGAAGCGCCTGTCGTCAGCGGGATGCGCCCGTACGAATGTCGAGGTCGCGATTTTCGGCGCCGACGACCGGGCGCTGGGACCCGGAGAGATGGGGCAGATTGTCACCCGATCCGATCTGGTCATGAAAGGCTATTGGCGCGATCCCGAAGCCACCGCCGAGACGCTCAGAAACGGGTGGCTGCACACCGGAGACCTCGGCTGTATGGATGAACAAGGCTACGTGTTTATCATGGACCGATCCAAGGACATGATCATCAGCGGCGGCGAAAATATTTATCCGCGCGAAGTCGAGGAGGTCATCATCCGCCATCCGGCCGTTCGCGAGGTGGCCGTCATCGGGGTACCGGATCCACAATGGGGTGAGGCGGTCAAGGCCGTCGTCGCCACGGTTCCCGGCACCGCACCCACGGAGCAGGAGCTAATCGATTTCTGCAGGGAACAGATGGCGAACTACAAGAAACCAAAATCAGTCGACTTTATCGATGAGCTGCCGAAGAACAACTTCGGTAAGATCGTCAAGCGTCAGCTGCGTGATAAGTACTGGCAGGGAAAGTCGCGCCAGGTTTATTAGTGGTTGACCGAAAACCCGTAAATTCCCGATTCACGGCGGAGACCCTGCCTTCCCGCCTCCGGAGGGCCGTGGCTCCAGCCTCAAACTCACGTCGGACGGACGGCGCCTGCATCCCTGTTCCGTGTACACCAGTACGTCGGCTACCTGTACGACCATGGCGTCGAAGAGGGATATGCGCCGGCGATCGATCGCGACGCCACCATGCCGGGATGGCTGAGCCGGGTCAGCCCCAGATACTTGGGGCCGTTAGGCGCTGCCTGAGTCGGCGCCAGGGCGTTGGCCCGGATACCCGGTATGTTTCAGTGCAGAAAAGCTGATGTCGAGATCATGCCGTTGCCCAATACTCGGTGGGCTCGCGACAAGTATTCCCTCACGATGCTGCAGTACATGGCGAGCGGCGGCGCGGTCTGTGTTTCACCCGGAGGACTGAACGCGGATATCGCCGCGCAGGCGGATGTCTCAATGACGCACTCATCTGCAGATAAGTGGTACGACGCGCTGGATTTTCTTTACCGCCTTCCGCAAGAGCGTGCGGCATTCGGTCGTGCCGGCCGCGAGCTTGTGTGCGAACGTTTTGATGCGAAAATGATCAGTCGAATATTGGTACGGGTGTTCCATGACGTGACATGAAGGAAAATGTTGCACGCTGCGCTTGGAAAAGGAGGCGCTTCGCGTGGTGAACAGTGTTGGGCGTGGGCCTGAATGTTATCTGCCCCGCGATTCATCGCGAGGTGTGCGTCACGAGCACGATGCACGAACCGTTGCAACGGTTTCTCTTAATCACCCGGGGTCGTCCGTTGCAGCTGCTGGAAAACCGTTGTAACGGGCAAGACGTCTCCGATCACGCCTCAACCCCGCGATGAATCGCGGGGCCAATGACATTCAGGTCGACTCTAGGTCGCATCGACGCGAGCGGCCAGTGCGGCCACTTTCTGGGTCGGGCAAATATCGTTGGCAATCATGCGATCGATCGCCGCTGCGTCCTTGAAGCCGGAGCCGGTAACCAGACAGACAATGTGATCATTGCCGCCGATCTCACCGTGGACAACAGCCTGAAGCGCGCCGCAGAGCGCAACCGCACCCGCGGGCTCGCAGAAGACCCCTTCCTCCCGAACCAACCGCCGCTGCATCGCCCAGACGGCCGGATCATCAACGAGATGTCCGGTACCGGCAGCTTCCCGACAGGCCCGGATGACCGCGTCACCGTCAATTACCGATCCGACCTGCAAGCCGCTGATCATGCTCGCGGATGTAACCGCCTGTGCACGATCCCTGCCGTCGCGCAGGGGACCGGCTATGGTGTTGTTGCCCTCCGGCTGCACACAATGGATGGCTGGACTGCTGTCACATTCGGATCGTTCGACGAGATCGGCAAAACCGCGGGCAACGGCAAGTGTTAAACCGCCGCCGCCGGCAGGAACGAAGACATGATCGATCCGATGACCGGCATGCCCGGCCTGTTCCGCCAATTCGTAGCCGATTGTCTGGACGCCGGCCATGCCGGCAGGGCTGAATTTGTAGGCGCTTATCTGCAGCGCGTTCCCGGGTTGCGCAGCCAGGCGCTCGAGGTAGTGAATGACCTGGTCGGTTACCTGCGGGCTGATGCCGAATCCTTCGATCATATAGATCTCGGCGCCGTATGCCATCATCTGTGTCAGCTTGCCGCACGGCGCCCCGTCGACAATGGCGATTTCGCAGGTCACGCCCGCAGCGGCGCAGTAAGCGGCCAGCGCCGAGCCCGTGTTGCCGCTGGACGTGGCGATGACGCGTTGCTTGCCGTTAGCGAGCATATCGCCCAGGGCAGCGGCGGCAAACCGATCCTTGTACGAGCCGCTGGGGTTGCTGGTTTCAAGTTTGAAATAGAGGTTCTCGAGGCCGGACCGGGGACCGATTCGCCTGGATTTCACCAACGGCGTGTTGCCCTCCCCGAGACTCAGTTGCGCAGACGGCGGGATCGCTGAAAAATAATCTACCCAACGCCAGATACTCATGATCAGAACTCCTCGATTCCCACGGGACCTTAATCCATCGAGCCACCACATCCGCCAATCCAAGGTCAAGACAAGACGCATCCATTAAGGGAAAAAGCGACTACACAGGTCATGTCAGGCCGGCACCCCTGCGATCCGTCAGCCGACGGACACGGAGGCACGGAACGGAGACCACTGAATTTTCGTCGGCTGACGGATTTCAATTCATTGTGACCCGCCGTAGCATTACCCGCGTCAACGACCGCGTACAGACGATCCAACTAGGTGCGGGGCTGCCGGCTCATCTGCTTTTAGTTGTGTATATTTCGCAAATCAAATCGGCGATTCTCCGCGAGCGGCTATGTTAATTCGGCTCGCCTTAAACATCAAACCGCTTTCCTTGAAAGCTGGAGACAAAATGACCGCAGACAAACAACCCCATCCCATTCTTGTTGTCGGGACGGGCTCGATCGGACAACGCCACGCGCAGCTGCTCGCGGAACGGCGGGACGTGGACCTTTGGCTTTGCGATATCCATGAGCCCTGTCTCCGGGAAACTCTGGAGAAAGCGCCGGGAGCGCGGGCTTTCACGGATTACGAGGTGGCGTTGGCGGCCGCGCCGGAGGCGGTGTTCGTCTGTACGCAACACGCGCTTCATCGACCCATGTCAATCGCTGCATTCGAGGCCGGCTGTCACGTGTTCTGTGAAAAACCTCTAGCCGAAACGACAGCCGATGCCGAAGACATCGTCGCGGCGGCAACAGCTGCGAATCGCCACTTGCAGGTCGGGTACGTCATGCGGTTTCATCCCATCGTCGGGCGCCTGCGGCAAATGATCGATGACGGCGATATCGGAACGCTGGTGGGTGGGCGCGCCCTGGTCGGCACCTACTTCACGCTGATGGCATCACGGCGCCGTTTTCAGG
>CAUZRT010000214.1:0-5942 GCA_963582235.1 Lentisphaeria bacterium | reverse complement strand
CGCAATAGGATCCAATGTTTTGCCGCACGGCGGCCTGGGCGATCACGTCGAGGTCCGCCTCCGTCTCGGCATCGGCAATGATGAGCTGTGCGGCGGACGACTTGAGCTTCCGTTCGAGACCGGCAATGCCCTTGCGGATGTCATTCAGCTCGAGACGCATCAATCCAAGGTTCGGCATGTGCTTCGAAAAGCATGCCTGCAAATCCGAGTGCCCGCCTTCCGCCCCAAACGCTGTGTTCTCGATCGGGTCGCCGGCGACCCGTTGCATGCCGCCGACCGTCGTGCGGCCCTGTGCCGGAAAGGCCGGCGCGATGAGTACACGGGTCTCGCCGATGACATCGAGGACGGCAGCCAACTCCGCGGCGGGATTACCGCGCAACGTTGAGTCGATTTTCTTATACAGTATCCGCCTTTGGTCGTCCCCAGTTTGTATCCGGCGGACCACTGCCTTTGTCTGCGCGGCCGCTTCCCGGGCCGGCAAATGCCGGCTGTGCGTCGACACGACCAGGACATCGGCCGGCGGCGGCGGGGCTGGACCGAAATTCACCACGACCCGTACACCCTCGCGTGCGAACTGCGCACCCGTATCGCAGGCACCCGTGAGATCATCCGCAATGATCAGAATCTGTGACATTACGAACCAGCGGCCGCCTGCGCTGCCACTATTTGCAGGGCAACGTCGATCGCGGCGATCAGGCTATTTTCGCTTGCTCGGCCCGTACCGGCAATGTCGAATGCGGTGCCGTGATCGACGGAAGTTCGAATGATCGGCAAGCCAAGTGTGACGTTGACGCCGCTGTCGAATGCCAGCAGCTTCATCGGAATGTGCCCCTGGTCATGGTACATGGCAACGACAATGTCGAACTCACCGTTGACCGTGCGCAAGAACACCGTGTCCGGCGGCTGCGGCTCGGACACATTGCGGCCGCGCTCGCGCGCCGCAGCGATTGCCGGGAGGATCTCGGCAGCTTCCTGGCTGCCGAACAGGCCCCCCTCCCCCGCATGCGGATTGAGCCCGGCAACCGCAATGCGCGGCGCCGCGATACCCAGCAGCCTGCATGCGTCATGCGCCAGATCGATCACTTCCTCAATGCGCGCCTTCGTTACCCGCTGAATTGCCTCTTCTAAGGCTACGTGGGTGCTGACGTGGACGACACGCAACGATGGACCAACCAGCAGCATGCCGACATTACCGGCACCGGTACGTTCGGCCAGCAGTTCCGTGTGCCCGGCGTACTGAAACCCCGCCTGGTTCATCGATGCCTTGTTGAGCGGCGCCGTGACCACCGCATCGACCGACCCCGCCATTGCCAAATCACATGCTGTGAAGACCTGCTCGACCGATGCCTTACCGGCCGTCGCGCTTATCTCCCCCGGCGCACACTCGTCCGGCGGTGCCTTTGCCAGGTCCAGAACGGACAAGGTCCCGGGTTCATAGGCGCCGTCGGCCGGCTCCGATACGATGGCATATTCGAACGTTCTTCCGATCCACCCGGCAGCCCGTTCAACAATACGTTGATCCCCGATTACAAGCGGCCGGCACCGATCGAAGATCTCCGCATTTGCCAGCGTCTTGACGACCACCTCCGGTCCGATACCGGCAGGGTCCCCGACCGTGATGGCTAATAGCGGTTTACCGCTGCGTTCTCTAGTCATCGTTGTTGCACTGTCAGATTTCTGTTGGACGTACGAGTTCCGCAGCCGGCTCTGCACGACCGCGAACATCCGTGATGATACGAAAACGCGGTTCAGACTGTCTCGACGCGCACAAAACGACCGTCGCCATCCGCCGACTGCAGCGCGGCGTCAATGCTGAGCATGGTCTGTTCTGCCTCCTCGACGGTGCAGATCGGCGTCGTCTCGCCTCGAATGCAATCGATGAAATGCTGCGCCTGATCGCGAAACAGATCGTCGCGCTCGCGGCGCAGCGCACGGCCCCGCACCCACTCCCCGCTTTCGGCCGTGTACACATTGACCGCGTCGGAACTTAGCTCCGTTTGCAACGTGCCGCTTTCGGCTATGACCTGCATCCGCATGTTCGTGTCCCGCTGACACAAGCAGACGCCGAGCTGCGCGATTACGCCGTCGCCGAATTGCAATGTCACAACCGCCGCATCCTCGGTGGCGATGCCCTGCAGCCCCAGACGCCAATGTTTGGCCGATACCGCTTCGGGTACGCCGAAGAGCCATTCCAGATAATTAAAGAGATGCACGAGATGGTCCGGCATAGCGCCGCCGCCGGTTTCCCGGCTCTGCGCGTAGGCCGGCGGATAGTCCTTGCGCATGGCGGGCCAGTACTGACCGGCGTAAACGTTGACCATGAGAATCGGACCGAACTCGCCGGACATCTTGCGATCTCTGATCTCCCCCAGGAGCGGATCATGGCGATAGACATAGGCCACTGAAACGAGGACGCCCCGCGAATCCCGAAGCCGCTTCAATTCGGCGATGCCATCATGTGATACGGACAACGGCTTCTCCGTCAGCACATGCGTCCCGGCGGATACAACATCGAGCGCTATGGGCACGTGCAGATGCGACGGCGCACAGATGACGACACCATCGAAAGCGGTGAGATCGGCGTCCCGGTAGTCAGCGTACGCCGTCTCGACGGCGTGAGCGGCAGCGACCTTTTCGCGGTTGGTGTCATCGACTTCGGCAATCGAGCAGCGTACGCTGTCGATACGAAGAAAGTTTCGAAGATGGCGTTGGCCGATAGAACCAGCGCCTATAATAAGGAAATGCATGGGTCGTCCGGAATGGGTAACGGATGATGATTAATGGTTCATGGTTGATGTCCGAGCGTCGCGGATATCCCGATTTTTCGGGGTTGAGGATTAGTCGAATTCGGCTGTCGGATATTTGTCATTGGCTTACAATATAAACTGGTTACACGAACTTTTTACGTGTCTCATACTCCGTTACCCATCTCACGTCCCGCGCCGGATTCGCCTGCAGGCTCTTCCCCGGCCTCGCCGGGATGGGACTCCACATTTCACGATTCAAGCGTTACGGTTCATGTTTCGCGTTAACCGGCTCCGCCGGGGTCTTGGCGAAAAATCATACAATCCGTCGGCTGACGGATCACTATGGTCAACATGTCTGGCCCTAGTGAAAACATCGCATAAATAGAAAGTTATAGTGGTTCATTCAACGCGTGTTGTGTCATCGATTTTGGCAATGTAATGGTACGATACAAATCATCCGCGTAGGCGGAGAGGTCTGGAGCGCCGGTGATTCTTTACCGGCAACAATCACGCGATTTTCCCATACACGCCCTGCTGAAGCACCGGTAATCCTTTACCGGCAACGCTCATGCGATTTGCATTGTTCACGTCCTGCCAAAAAGCACGGCGTGATTTTCCGGTACTTAAGGATTACCGGCGCTCCAGCAGAAATTGTCTGACGAATCCAAATTACCAGAATCAGCCACACAATCGCGTTGGAACGCTCCACTAGACGATTTAAGTTCCACGTCTCACACTTTAGGCGTAACGTCGAACGTTTACGCGTTATGTTTCATATTTACGCTTTACACCTCACGCATCAAGGAGTTCAAATGAAAAAATTCGCAAAGAGCAAAGAGATGATGGCGCGCGCCGCCAACTCGCTGGCCGGCGGTGTCAGCAGCCACTTTCGAATTTTCGGCCAACCGCATCCGCTGGCCTTCGATCACGGTGAAGGCGCGTACATCACCGATGTCGACGGTAACCGCTATCTCGACTTCGTCCTGTCACAGGGCCCGATGATTCTCGGGCATTCGCATCCGGAGTGGCTCGAGAGCGTGATCGCCGAATCAAAGCGCGGCCAGTTGTATGCCGGCCAGCACCTGCTGGAGATCGAGGCAGCGGAGCGCATCTGCGAAGTCGTCCCGTGCGCTGAGTTGATCCGATTCTCGCTCTCCGGCAGCGAGGCGGACCATATGGCCATCCGCCTGGCGCGTGCGGTCACCGGCAGGCCCAAGTTCATCAAGTTCGAAGGCCATTACCACGGTTGGTTCGACAGCACTGCCGTCAGTGTCAATCCTCCCCTTGACAAAGCCGGTCCCGCGAACGCCCCGATACCGGTGCCGTGGACGAGCGGGCAACTGGCGAGCGTGCTCGACGAAGTCATCGTCCTGCCTTGGAATGACATGGAGCTCCTCGAAAAAACAGTGGCCGCCAACGCGGACGACATTGCAGCCGTTATCACCGAGCCGATCATGTGCAATACCAGTTGCATCCTGCCGCGTGACGGATATCTCGAAGGCATGCGAAGCCTCTGCGACCGGCACGGGATTGTTATGATTTTCGACGAAGTGATTACCGGCTTTCGGGTGGCGCCTGGTAGCGCCCAGGGGTATCTCGGCGTCACGCCGGACCTGGCGACATTCGGCAAAGCCTGTGCCGGCGGCTATCCCGTGAGTATACTCGCAGGCAAACGGGAATTCATGGATTACGTCGCCGACGGCCGCTCCATACATGCAGGCACCCTGAACAGCAACAACCCATCCATGGCCGCCGTCGTCAAAGCGCTGGAGCTTCTGACGCAGGACGATAACGCCGCTTATAAACGGCTGCTGGCCAATGGTTGTGCGCTCATCGATGGTTTACGTCAGGCGGCGGCCGATACCGGCCACGACGTGCTAATTCAGGGACCGGGGCCCGTGTTCCACATGGGATTTTCCAGACAGGACGCGGTTCATGATTACCGCGAAGCTGTCGCTGCGTACGACACCGCCAAGTACGCCAGGTTTGAGTTCGGTATGCTCAACGAAGGCATTCGCCTGATCGGCCGCGGCATCTGGTACCATAGCATCATCCACTCTGAAGATGATGTCGCCATCGCCCTCGACGCAGCGCGACGTGTGCTTGGAGATCTACCCACGGATTGACGCGGAAATGAGATCTGCGGACCTTCGGGCGGCGTCCCTCGCTGGCGAATACACAGCACGGCATGGTGGAAAACCGAGCTGGGGGGGAAGGTCGTCCCGGCCAGGCAAGGGCATGGTTTTCCAGGTGTACAGGTGATCAGGAATGCGGGCCCACCAGCTTCCGTACACATCACAAGGCGGACACGGCTGAAGTGGCTGCAACGGTTGAGTGGGAGGATTGCCGACCGCCCAGCTTCCGCATAAGAATCCGGAACCTCAACGATGAGCCGCTCGCCCGCAAACGGCTGTCATTCGTCACGCGTCATTCCATCCCTACGTTCGGACCGACGAAGGCGCCGCCGCTATCTGTAACGCATAGAAAGCACCGCCGGCCAATACGAAAGAGAACTGTCTGCTCCGCGGTCGCGTTGCCCCCTCCTTTGCTTCAATCACTGACGATTTAGATTTCCGAATCGGCATTGAGGCGATCGAATCACTGCTTCCGGCGCAACAGGTCGATGACGTAGATAAGCGTGCGCGGCAGGTGAAAGGGGTCCTTGACCACGAGACCCTTGAGGACAACCCCGATCGGTTGATTCTTGCGATTCAGGTAATGGTACCAGTCGCCATGCTCTTCATTCGGAAAGTGGCTGAACGTATAGTCATGGACGCGCTCATACCATTCGGCGCACCATTGCGCACCTGTATGATACCATGCCACCAGCAGCGCGTACAGGGCTTCGGTGTGCGGCCACCAGACCTTGGCATCGGGCTGGTGCCATGCCGGCGTGCCGCCGCCGCGATGGCATCCTAAATAAAGGCCGCCGTATTCTTCGTCCCAGCCCTTTTCGAGATTCCAGTGTATCACATCCATGGCCAGATCAATACGGTCAGTCCGCCGGTGGTGTCGGTAGATCCGCTCCATGAACCACATGCTTTCAATGGCGTGACCGGGGATGAAGGACTTGCCCGCGTCACTGTCATCGAGGTCGCCGCCCGGCCGGGTGAATTCGTAGAGCAGCTGGTCGGCCGGTTTCACGTGTTGCGTCATCACACGTTCGGCCAGTTCGAGAGCGCGGGCGCGAATTTC
>CAUZRT010000213.1:0-5944 GCA_963582235.1 Lentisphaeria bacterium | reverse complement strand
ACACTCTATAAATATCACACGCGACTAAACGGGTTTACCCCCGCATCAAGGTACGTCGGCTCGTTCGACTCATCCGGGGTGACGAAGAGCAGGTTGCGGCCAGGGCGCAACCCGATGTCGGGCAAATCCGGTATACCTGTGTAGCGGCGGACGAAGGTTCGGGCCGCCACATGGAAGAAATGAAGAAAGTGGCGGTGGTCTTGACACTGCTCAGTAATGAGGACTGGGATGTCCGAGCAAGATCAAACTCTGAAGAAATGCGCCGCCACCGGATTGTACGTTTGGCCTCTGAGTCGAAGGCGCAAGGCGGGCTGTTAACCCAGGAGGACCTGGCCTATCTCAACTGTTGCGACGTCAGGACCATTCGGCGCGACATCAACGCCCTGAAAAAGCGCAATAGACACGTCCCGACCCGGGGGCAGCAGAAAGACATCGGGCCCTCGATGACACATCGCGAGCAAGCTGTCACATGGTGGCTCAAAGGCAACTTTCCGGAGGATGTTGCTGACATGATTCAACATACCGTGGCCAACGTGAAACGTTATATTAAAGCGTTCTGCCGGATTGTCGTTATGCTGGAGAAAGGCTACACCATACAGCAGATCGGCGCGGCCGTGAATCTAAGCCGTGCCGCGGTCACCCTCTACCGCAATCTCTATGCCCAGGAAAGAACCGGGAACGGTCTGCTCCAGAATCGTCGTCTCGATATCGAACGCCTTGGCACTGAAATCGCAAATGAATCCAACACCGATGACAACGGCGAGCCAAGGCTCGAGCGCCATTAAGACTGGTGCCGAATTATATCAGATCGAATGACTTTCGGCCCGTGTACCTGTTTGGTCGAGACATGAGGAAATCCTGCCGGACCGTAGGAACGGACGGCCCCAGTAGCATAAACATCCCTGTCTGTGCTACTGGGGCCGTCCGATTCCAATCATCATTTCGACGAACAACACGGGTAAGTTTCTGAAGAGCGTCCGCCGACTCGCGGTGCGATCCTTCAGCCGACGGATTATTACAAATTGTCAACCACAGGCTGATCCCGTGAGGAACGTTGTCCAGTCCCTACGGGACTCACGTCCGCCGAGGCGAAAAACTTTTGTTGGTAGCTGGACGCCGATGTAGCCGCCCCTGTCCCCAACCGTGTCGACTGTAATGTGAAAGGCAGCACCCGCTGGCGACGCGTCGCCAGCGGGTGCTGCCTTTCACATTCAGTGCAGTCCAACCCTTGGCTGAAAACCATTGACTTTCTGAAAAGCGACCGACAATACGCGTGGCGGCTTGCTTATTGTATGCGGTGTCGCAGCCCGTGTGACGTGTTGCTTCTTGCCTTCGCCACACCTCAGAGAGCAACTTGCACGGGTTCACCCGTACAAGAACCGCTTGATGCGAGAACATTCTCCAGAGACGGCAGAAACGAATCAAAATCGATCGGTTTGCTGATGAACGGGTAGCCCCCGATCATGCCGCCGTGGTCATCGACTTCACTTCGCTGGACGACGCCGGTCAAGAAGACGATCGCAATTCGGTTCGTCGCCGCGTTGGCGCTCAGGCGGGCAGCGACTTCTCCGCCGTCCACATGGGGCATGATCACATCCAACAGGATCAGATCCGGCATCACCTGTTTCGCGGTGTCAACGGCGTGCCTGGAGTCATTTTCTTCAAGAACCTCGAAATCACTCTTCCTCTGCAGGTATTCTCGGAGCAGATACGTCAAACCGACGTCGTCGTCGACGATCAGAATTTTCTTCTTTTTCATATTCTATCCCTGGCATCGCCGTCAACCCGAATTGCCGGCGATGTACCGGAAAGCAGTTCGCTTTCGCCACTGTGTGAACGAACGGTCGTCTGAAACCAGCTAAGTACGCAAGAACTGTTCCAGAATCAGCAGCCGAAAACAAAACAGAAGTAATCCTCGAATGCAAGGCATTCGAGGATTACCGGTACTTCGGAACGACAGCATCGACTCACAGCTCAAGCTGCAGAAATGGGTGAATGAAGAGGCCAAGAAAGTAATTTAACTGCGAGTCATGCAATATCTGGCCGGATACCCGCTGGCACTGATCGCGACGGCAGATGAGTTCGAAAGCGGCAAGAAGTGGGCAATGGCAGCCAACTACAGGAGCTTTTGCATGGCCTATCTGGACCAGATTGAACCGGCGCCAGATGCAGCCGCCAACCGCGCAGATACCGACGGTGCGCCACATCTTCGCGAGCCGGAGTGACGAATCTCAACTCATATTCTCGACTCCCAATGCTGATGGATGTGATGCCGGGAACTTGGCTGGCGTCGCCGGGGATTTTCTACGCCCTCTGCGATCCGTCAGCCGACGGACGGTCGCAGGAGCGAGAGTTTGGAGGTTATAATCACGCAATCGCCCTTCCTTCCCGCCCGTCGCCCGCACTTTGTACCTATTTGGCGTCCGAGCACACGCTGGAGCGCCGGGATGCGGACGCTAAATAGTGGCTGACCGAGAACCCCGGGTTCCCGATTCGTGGCGGTGGCCGGCGAAGCAATCGGCCGCATTAATCTGTAAAACGGTAATGCGGATGGCAATCCGGTTTCTCGCCCAAGCTGTTTGCGATTCGGCGTCAATTATGGTATGGTTTCTATGTCAATGAATGAGACGCGCGGGTTGTTCATTGTCCGTGCAATCCAGTCCGTGACGGGATGTACCCACATTTCCGGTGCTCGGTAATCCGGACTGTACGGCCGCGGTGACGTGCTCACCTGCGACCATTTCGGAGCGCACGAAAAACGGATAGCTGAGCAGCACGGGGTTGGGACATTCATGTAGCACGGGTTCGAGATCGAGTTCCGGTCGAGGTCGCCCGTTAAGGGGCAGCGTTCCGCCGACAGAACTAGGGATGGGGTTTTATGAAATTTCACAGTCTCGCATGGGTACCGCTGGTGCTCATAATCACGGTTTGCGGCGTCCGTGCCAACGACAAAATAAAATGGGAAACGGATTTTGAGAAAGCGCTGGCAAAGGCAAACGAGGACGGAACTTACATGTTCCTTTATTTCACCGGCTCGGACTGGTGCATATGGTGCATGGTGTTTGACAAGGGGATCCTGTCGAAGAGAGAATTTGCCGAGTTTGCCAACCAGAACTTCACCTGTGTCAAAGTTGATTTTCCGCGCCGCAAAAAGCTGCCCGCGCGGATCACGGCCAAAAATCTCGAACTGCAGAAGAAGTACAACATCCGCGGCTTCCCGCAGGTAATACTTCTAAATTCGCAGGGGACCATGGTTGGGCGCACCGGTTTCAAGCGCGTCAGCCCGGCAGAGTACGTCGAGCATCTCAAGGACATTATCGGCCGTGCCAATTTTAAGCCGCGGAAACCGCAGCCCGAACCGGATGACGCCGCGGCTGAAAACAATGACGCCGCGGTTGAGACCAGTGATCCCCCGGAGGAATCCGCGGCGAATGAAGAGGGCGCTACCGCGCCGAATGGTTCTGTAGCAACGGATAATGGTTCGGCGGCGCCAGAAACAAGCGACGGTGACGCCGCGAAAGCCAAGGACTAAGGACTCGACCGGACTGACGCCTGCTGTTCCCGTTTTCCACACATTTTCAGATATTCCCGCCCGCGGCGTGCGGCGCGAACAACCCTTTGGTACAGGGTCTGTTTCGCGTCGTTGCCACCCGTCACGACTGAGATTATGGCAGAGAAAGAGGTCGAGAATAAAGTCCTGTTTGTTTCCGCCGATGCCGAAAACCGCTACGGCATCAATACGCTTCTTCAGAAGAACGAGTTCGAGGCTTACTGCCGCGATTCGCGGAAACGGTCATTCCAACTGCTGACGATCACCCAGATGGACCTGGTGGTCGTTGGTCTGGAATTGGAGGACAGCGCCGGGCTTGATTTCGTGCGCGAGTTTCGAAACGACCACAACTTCCAAAATACTGCGCTTGTGGTCGTGGGCGAAGACGGCGACAACGGCGTCACCTGTATCGAAGCGCTCGAAGCCGGCGCCGACGATTTCGTCCAATGCCCGTTCGTTGCCGGCGTGTTCCTCGCGCGTATCAACCGTTATCTCCGCAAGAAAACCAAGGCCGGCACCATTTCCTCATTGTCGGTTGAGGGCACTTCGGGAGAACTGCCCGGCATACTTTCCTTTCTCGAGGCCGAGATTAAGACCGGGAAACTGACCGTCAAAAGCGGCGAGAAGACGGCGGTCATTTATCTCCAGGAAGGGCGGCTGTCCAACGGCACGGCGCCGCACAGCGAAGGCCTTGATGCCATTACGGAGGCACTGAGCTGGCCGACCTCGCACGTGACCTTCGAAGAATGCGATTTGAAGGATGACGAGGTCAAGTTTTCCTTTGAAACGACCAAGACGATCATGAACTGCGTCGTCGAGATCGACGAGTTCCGCGAAGCCGGCAAGGAATTGCCGCCCGGTGATGTGCTTCTGCTTCCCGGCGCCAAGTCGCCCACGGACGATATGAACGCCGACATGAAGCGGATACACAACCTCGCCGTCAATGGTTTTTCCATTACCGAGCTGGTGTCCGGGCAGCTCTTCAGCGAACGGCGGGCCACCATGTTCCTGAAGGAGCTGATCGACGAAGGCTTCATTACCGTCTCCGATCCGCCCTTTCATAAGTTCGAGAAACGCTGCTATAAGCAATACAAGAAATCGCGCAAGTTTTTCGAGACACGGCTGACGGAGATCAAGACGATTCTCTCCGAACTCGAATTCCCGCTCCCCGCGCTGCCGCAGAAACTCTCCCTGGGTACCATCGACTGGGTGACGCCGGCGCCGAAAATCATCGTCGTCGGTGATCGCTCCGAACACATCAAGATGCTCAAGGATTCATTGAGCCTCGTTTCAACCGTGAAAATGCAGGCGAAACCGCCCTTCCGTCGCCTGCACAAAGGGTCAAGCGTGACGCGATTGTACTTCGGCAAGCGTTCGCTTCTCGACCTTCAGGTCCTGCCGCCCAACTTTGACGAAAGCATTATTGAGTCCCTCTCGGAGTATCTGATGGATGCCTGTGGCGTGATCTTGATTGCCTCTGCGCAAAATCGTAAGGCGACGCAAAACAATCTCCGAATCATTCGCCATCTGCGCCAGCGGTTTACCGGCATCTATTACATGGTTGTTCCGCAGGTGCAAAGCCAGGCGGGGGTCTACGAGTTTCGCATGGATTGTGACAATTGCGGCTACTCCCTCAGCGTTGATATGGAACTTGCCGGCTCCATGGGTGAATGCCCCATTTGTAACGAGGCCCTGACCATTCCAGACAGCCTCGATCATCTCGCTCATACCTTAAAACTACCGGACGACGTGCCGATCGTCCAGATCCAGCCCGATGCGGAAAATCATTGTCGCGATCTACTGATCTTCATGATCGACAGTATCCTGACTTCCTGCCAGACCGCCGAGGATTCAAAAACAGTTGTTGCCGAAAATCTCACCTTACAGGTCTTATCGACAACCGAGGTCCGGGAGCGTATTGGAAAGGCCAAAAGCGGCATTCATGCGTCCCTTGATGAGTCCGGCACACTCGACAGTGACGGTGGCAAGCCGGCCGCCGGCCCCAACCCCTTGCCGGCGCCGAGGCTGGACACCGGAAACGTCCCCGCTCACGAGAAATCGTCGGTGACCAAATCGTCCGCGGATCTCATCGCCCAGCTTGACGAGATCCTCGATTCCCAAAGCGAATCGGATGACGGTGCCCCAGCGGCCGCGGCGTCCACGGAAGACGCCATGGCCGACGCCATCGACGAAATCATCCAATCCCGGGGTGAAATATTCGATATCGACCAGTTCATCAATAAAGTGCGACACCTGAACCGCGATGAGGAGAAGTCGGGATAAAGGCGCGCTCATAAATTAAGTAGTCCCGCATGCGCTCAACATGTCCCATAAGTTTTTGCCTGAATACCGTCGGTATTCGGTGATATGGTGGGGTCATGTTTGGATGTGGAC
>CAUZRT010000212.1:0-5974 GCA_963582235.1 Lentisphaeria bacterium | reverse complement strand
AACGCCCATGAGATCCTAAAATTACAAAGCAAGATCGCCTTGCTCTCCATCACCTGCCCTCAGCCTCACTGTCCACGCAGCTTCGGTTCTAAGCCGTTCGACTAACGCCGCCTCGACCGACCCACCCATTCGGAGTATATGCCGTATGATCAGCCACCTCCCCACCTCTCTATGCCGCGGCCGACCTGTTTGCCGCCGCCAATTTGCCACATGCTTGGCTGCATTGGTCACGATCACACTCGCGATGCTGGCTGCCGGCTGCCGGCGCGGCGTTCCCGTCGAAGAGGTTTTTGCCCAGGCCGTATCCATCGCTGAAGCCGGTGATACCGCAAGTTGGAACGAAGCATTGGCCATCATGCGGCAGTGTATGGGCCGGGATCCCGATGACATGCGAATACGGAACTTTTACGTCATCTGCCTTGATCGGACCGGCAACAAGAGCGAGGCCCTGCAGATGGCACTGGAATATTGTCAGACCGACCCGGGTAACTTCCTGCTTTGCTATCTCATCGGGAAACTCTACTTTGACCGCAAGGAATTCGCGGAAGCAGTTCGCTATCTGCGGCAGGTCCACAACATCCGTCCCGACGATCATGAAGACTCCCTAGTGCTCCTGGCAATCTGTGCGGCGGAGTTGAATCTCGCTGACGGCGAGGAAATCTTTCAGCGGCTCGCAGCGACCGAGGCTTTCGCAGACTCCTATCTGTTGTTTAATGACAAGGCTGTGTGGTATCTTCAGAATGGCAAGGATCAAAAGGCCGCCAACGCGTTTACGCGGGCGGTCCAGCTCTCCGGCCGCAATCCGCTGGTTTATCTCAATATGGCAATCATGTTTGATCACTACCATGGCAAGTCCAAGCTTGCATTGCAAAATTATCGGCGGTTTCTGAAGACCGCCAAGGACAACTATCCCGCCAAGGCCTTCATGGTGAGGTCACGGCTGCGCGCATTGGCAGAAGGGAAACTGTAGACATTTTCAATTTACGATTTCGAAATCGTAAATCGAGAACCGGCAATTTCAAGATGGTTTTTCCTCAAGTCAAAGACGACATAAAAGACCGCTGTGACATCTATGAAGTCATCAATTCCTATGTGCCGCTGAAGCGGGCCGGCGCCAACTATCGAGCATTGTGTCCGTTCCACAATGAAAAAACCCCGTCATTCATGGTCAATCCGACACGGCAGAGTTATTACTGTTTCGGTTGCCAGCGTGGCGGTGATGTCATCAGTTTCGTGATGGAGCACGAAGGGGTTGATTTCATGGGCGCGCTGGGCCTGCTGGCACAGCGCGTTGGCGTTCAGATTCCGGAATACGAACCAGCGTCGAGACATGATGCCGGCAGCAACGCGGAGAACACTACGCGTGCTACGGAACGAAAGGACCGGCTCTACGAGTTGCACGATAAGATCGCCGTCTGGTACCAGAAGAATCTGCGGTCGGAGGCCGGCAAAGACACCCTCGAATACGTTCGTGACCGCGGTCTGAATGACGATGCTCTTGTCACCTTCGGGCTGGGTTATGCTCTAAAGGGCTGGGACAATGCGGTACAGTGGGGCCGGCAGCACGGCTTCTCGCGGCAGGAAATGATGAGCGGCGGACTGTTGACCGTTAAGAATGAAGACGATCCCGCGTCGCAAGCATACGACCGGTTCCGCGACCGTCTGATGTTCCCGGTCTGGAATGAGCAGGGCCGTATCGTCGCTTTCAGCGGCCGCGTACTCACCAGTGACAGTCCTGGAGGCAAGTACGTCAACAGCCCGGAAACACCGATTTTTAAGAAGGGCCGGATCCTCTACGGCCTGCATCTCGCACGCCAGGGGATCAAGGCCGCTGGCCATGCCGTGCTCTGCGAAGGCCAGATGGATGTCATTGCCTG
The DNA here is from genome assembly GCA_963582235.1 of Lentisphaeria bacterium. GTDB lineage: Bacteria > Verrucomicrobiota > Lentisphaeria > JABSQK01 > CAJWLW01 > CAUZRT01. Next base: position 4,097 of record CAUZRT010000212.1, on the reverse strand, counting down.
CCATCGCGCGGATGTTACCAATGCCGTCGCGCCTCAGGGCACGGCCTTTACCGAGCAACAAGCGTTTCTTATCAAGCGCTACACGGAAAATGTTGTCCTTGCATTCGATGCCGATACCGCCGGTGTCAATGCCGCGCTCAAGAGCCTCGACTCCTTGGCGCCCGCCAACCTCAACGCCAGGGTTGTACTCATGGGCGAGGGGGAAGATCCGGACAGCCTGATGCGCGCTTCCGGCGCCGAGAGTCTGCGTCAAAAAATGGCCGATAGCGAAGAATACTTCCGTTTTCTTCTCGACGCCGAAATCCGCCGCCACGACACCAGCGATGCGGCCGGCAAAACAGCGGTTGCCGACACGTTTCTCGAAGCCGTATCAAAGATGAAAAGTCGCGTTGTTCGCGCCGAGTACTGTCAGTTGCTGGCATCGCGTCTGCAGATTCCCGAGGGGTTCGTCTTTCAGCAGCTCGAAGCGGTGACAAACCGCCGCCGCCGCAGTGCCGCATACCGCTCGGAGGCTAAGGGAGCCGCCGGCATACTGCAGGCCGCCCTCAACGATTCGGATGCCGTCAGGAAATCCGAGCGGGCGTTACTCGAGCTGGCGTTGCATCACAAATCGTTCGCCGTTCGTATGGTCACGGACCTTCCTGCTGATTATATTGATGATACGGGATACGGACCGGTGTTGAATGAGATCCTCGCCCATACCGAGCAGGGCGATTGGGCCGAGTCCGAGGAAATCGTGCGAGAGCAGATTTACCGTTCCGGAGAACACAGCTTCGGCCGCATTCTGGAGGCACCGGAGTTCGGTTCAGACGTTGATCCCGACAAGCTCGAAAAGGCTTACATCGACAGCGTCGCCAAGATCAAGAGTATGCGTGCGGACGCGAAACTCCGGGAACTAACACAGGCGCTGAAATCCACCGCCGACCATGAAACGAAACGCGCGCTTCGACAGCAGATTCAGGAGTTGAAGCGCTCGCGACCGGCGACTTGGACCACGATCCGATAATTGTTGACTCCGCCATGAAAACGAAGGCTAACAATGGGCTCCTGCTGCGGCTGCATCATTGCTTGACACCGATCCATCGGATCCATAACGCGGCAATTCTTATCAAGGGAGATAAAATTCTCGCGGTCGGTGGCGCCTCGGCGTTTCAGCACACACAACAACTGGATATCATCGAATTGCCAGGTTCCTATGCGCTGCCGGGTTTTATCGATACGCATATCTGCGGCGCCGGCGGTTACGACTGTATGCGCGCCAACACCGACGACCGCATGGACGTCATGTCACATATTCTCGCTAGGCACGGCGTCACCACCTTTCTGCCGACGACGCAGGCCTACGAGCGCGACGGGCTGGTTCGGATCATCGAGGCACTGGCAGAGATTTGTCACTCGAGCGTGCCCGGTTCGGTCCCGGCCGGCATCCATATCGAGGGTCCGTTTATCAGCCGCAACAAACACGGCGCCCATCCGGCGAAATATATTCGCCCCATTGACCTGGCGGAAGTCGACGATCTGATTCATGCCGCCGACGGGATGCTCAAGATATTTTCATTCGCTCCGGAGCTCGACGACTCGCTGCCGCTGATCAGTAAGCTCTGCGACCACAACATCGTCCCGGCCATGGCCCATACCCTTGCCGGGCAGGAGTGTGTGGAACACGCGGTTGAAGCCGGGGCCCGACGATGCTCCCATCTGTACAACGGCATGGAACCGTTGCAGCAGCGCAAAGTCGGTCTCGCCGCCGTCGCCATGATGGACGATCGCCTCTGGGTCGAACTGATACCCGATGGCGTTCACATTCACCCCGGCATGATCGACCTTGCCTGCCGTTGTATGGCCTCCGACAAGATTATCGGCATCAGCAACTCGACCGCCGGCGCCGGCTTGAAGGATGGCGTTTACAAACACGGCGACGACGACATTCAGGTTCATGACGGCCGCTCCGAACTGGCCGACGGCACCCTGGCCGGATCCGTCAGTTTCCTCGACGAGAACTTTCGCCGTCTTCTCAGCTTCTCCCAACTGAGTGAGGCCGAAACAGCGGCATGTTTTACCCTGAATCCCGCCCGCAGCGTCGGCCTGACCGATCGCGGTGAAATCAAGCCCGGACGCCGCGCCGATATCATCGTCCTGAATCAGGAACACGAAGTGCAAATGACGGTCATCGGCGGCACGATTGTCTACGACAATCGCAAGGCCGCGGTCGCGTGAATCGCTGATTCGATACCGGGTGCCCTGTCTCTTGACAGTATCGGAATTTCATGCCAGAGACGGACCAGCCGCGCCACCGCGGGGCTGGCAGTATCCTCGCCTGTAACCTCCGTTATTATCGCCGCGAGGGCACGCCGGACGCTGGCTTCGAATGGTTGATTACTCGTCCCCCAGGTAAAGTCGCGCTATTTCGCGTACTCGACGGCGCGGGTTTCGCGCACAACACACACCTTGATCTGGCCCGGATACTGCATTTCACTTTCGATCCGTTCCACCAGATCGCGCGACAGTGTGACCGCTTCGTTTTCGCTGACCTCTTCCGGCTCGACGACAACACGAATCTCGCGTCCGGCCTGCACCGCATAGCATGTCTCGACGCCGGCGAAACTGTGCCCAATATCTTCAAGCTGCTCGAGTCGTTTGATATAGATCTCCGTTGTCTCGGCACGGGCGCCAGGCCGGCTGGCACTGACCGCATCACAGACGCTTACCAGGGCTGCGAGCGGGGACTCCGCAGGAATCTCATCATGGTGGCAGCCGACGCCGTTGAGGATGTCGTCGGCCTCGCCGGACCGCTTCAGGAAATCCATGCCGATCAATGCATGAGAACCTTCAACGTCGTGATCGAGGGCCTTGCCAATGTCGTGGAAGAGTCCCATGCGTTTGGCTCTCTCCGGGTCCAGTTTCAACTCGGCCGCGATCATGGCCATCAACCTTGCAACTTCCACAGAGTGTTGGAGGACGTTCTGCGAATAACTGTACCGGAATTTCAAGCGGCCAAGGACCTCCACGACCTCAGGCGCCACGTCGGTAATCAGGAGTTGGTGCAAGGCGTCCTCACCCGCTTTGACGACCTCGACTTCAATGTCTTCCCTGGCCTTGGCGACGATTTCCTCGACCCGCGTCGGGTGAATCCTCCCATCGGCGACCAAGCGTTCCAGAGCCATCCGGGCAACCTCGCGACGAATGGGTTCGAAACAGGTGATAACAACCGCTGACGGCGTATCATCGATGAGAACATTGACGCCGGTCGCCGCCTCGAAAACGCGAATATTACGACCTTCCCGTCCGATAATTCGCCCTTTCATTTCGTCAGAAGGCAGTAGAATCGTCGACGTCGTGCGCTCGTATGCCACGTCGCCGGCACATCTCTGCATTGCCTGAACGATATATTTCTGCGCCTCGCCGTCACATGTGCGTTTGATTTCTTCGACATATCGGCGAATTAAAGTACCCCGCTCGTTGACCAGCTCTTTTCCCAACTTCTGCATTAACTGCACGCGCGCCTGATCCCGGGTCATCGAGGCGATACCCTCGAGTTGAACGACTTCCTTCCTGATCAGCTCATCCAGCTGCCCTTGTTTCTGTCTGGTCCGCTTCTCCGCCGTCGAGAGTTCTGCGTCCCGGCGGTCCACTTCATCGAGACGGGTCTGGATCAAATCCATTTTTCGCTCGATATTGGTCTCTCGGTCATCAAGCTTTTTCTCCTGCTTAGCCAACTGCTGCCGGCGATCCTTGGTTGACGATTCGAAATCGTCGCGAATCTTGATCAGTTCATCCTTGGCGGAAACCTTCGCATCTTTCAGAATGTGGTCCGCTTCCTTTTTAGCCGACTCCTTGATGGACGCCGCCGTTTTTTTGGCGGTTTTTCCGGTTCGGGCGCCGAAAAATCGGACAGCGACCGCGCCGATGACCAGCCCGATTACTGCTCCTATGATACCGTAGATGTACTCCATGATGTGCTCCCTTCGTTGATGCCCTTCGTGAAACGAATTGTAAATCTCTGTCGAAAAGTCACCTGCAGGTCGAAAGACCCGCGTCGGTGACCACCCGGTCCACACTCACATCGTGGGGACCGCTCGGCAGTCGGTTCACCAACT
>CAUZRT010000211.1:0-6006 GCA_963582235.1 Lentisphaeria bacterium | reverse complement strand
ACGTCAGTGGATGCCGGCCGATGATGGCTTTGGCACGATCGATCAGATATTGGGTGCGCGCCGCTTCATCCGGGTACAGGTCCGGGTGACCTTCGAACTCGAACTCGGCCGCTGAAATCCATCGCCGCCGCAGCGTTTCGGCAGATTCCCCGGTAACCACGGATAGCAGGGCCGCGCAATTATGAAAGTAGAGGGTCCTGCCGATATTCGATCCTAATCGAAATCCGGCGCCGACGGCTTCGTTCCGTGCCATCCACGGCATGATCATGGAGAAGAACAGCAGCCCGCAGACAGCCGCGGCGCAAATTCGCTTGCCCCAGGACTTGCGCTGGAATATCAGTACCAAAAACAGGCAGGGAACGATCCACATCAAGCCGATCGGCCGGATCAGCGTGGCGATGCCGTTGAGGGCGACCGCCGCCCATAGATCGACAAGGCGCTCACGAAAATAGAAGCGAACAAAGAAATAGAACATCCATGCGCAGACAAACACGAACACGGTGTCAGACAGATAAAACGGCGTTCGGGCGATACCCGTCAGATTCAGCGCGAACAGCGCCGCAGCCACAACACCGACGGCGGTGCCCCCGAATTCCGCACCCGCCCGGAATATCGGAATGCAGGTCAGGGCACTGAGAAGACAGAAGAGCAGCACCGGCAACCGTTTGCCGCCGCCCGTCAGACGAAAAACGGCTGCCAGAAACACCGAATAGCCCGGGACCCGACGGGTTTCCGGTTGCGGCACATCCGGCGCTTTATTGAAGCTGCCGCCGGTCAGCAACGCCATTGCCGGACCGATATAGGTGGCTGAATCCGGCCGCATAAAACGCTCGCCACCGGCAGCTAGACCCGGAAGCGCCGCCGCCAGCCGCAGGCACAAGGCGCTGCCGATCAGGAGCCAGAGCCACCGCTGTTGACGCCGCCGCGATTTCAGCATCCCGGACTCTGCCGGCATTGCCGCCAGTCGCCGGCGCATCTCGCCCATCGGCAAAAGCCGCCACATCAATGCGACCCAAAAGGCACGCAGACCGTCCCGCCAGTTTATTTTCTTGCCCTCCCCGACCTTGCGCGGTGCATAGCTCACCGGAACTTCATGGATCGCATAACCCAGCCGCAGCAGCTTTGCCGTAATTTCGGGCTCCCATTCGAAGCCGTCGCCGTCGAAGGACAACGTACGGATCAGGTCGCCATCGAAAGTTTTGTAACATGTCGGCTCATCGGTCAGGCTGGCGCCGTACAACAGGTTGACCCAGTAGGTGACCGCCAGACCCCCGGCGTAGAATGCGAGAGATGAATGGAAACGATTGCCGTGAAAGCGTTCCCGCGAGCCGTAAACGACGCGGGTCCGACCGGCCAAGATCGGATCGATGCACTTCTGATAGTCGGCGGGATCGTATTCGAGATCGGCATCCTGAATAATCACCGCATCACCCGAGGACTGCTCGATGCCGGCGCGTACGGCTGAGCCCTTGCCCCCATTGGCTTTGTCGAGGATCCTTACCGTGACGTCATGGGTGGCCGTCAGCGATGCGCGCCATGACTGGATCCTTTCACGGCTGCGATCCGTCGAACCGTCGTTGACAATAATAATCTCGCGACGGGCGGAAACTTCGGCGGCGAGGACCCGATCAAGAAGAGCGACCACCGTCGCTTCCTCGTTGTAGACCGGAATGATGATGGACAGCGTCTTTGCGGACATGCTGGAGGAGGTGGTTAATGGGGGCTGACGCCACAATCCATTCTCCATTCCGATCTAACTGCGCCGAAACAAGACAAACAGCAGGGACAGAATGAGGCTGATGATGAGACAGCTAACGACGGGAAAGCAGAAAGTGAAACCGTCGCGTTTGATGATGATGTCGCCCGGCAGACGGCCGATCCCCGGAATGCGGACGTTAAAGGTGAGAATGACGCCGACAACGACCAGCAAAACACCGAAGACCAGGCAAATCTTCCCGAGTTCGGACAGTAGAGGGTTCATGGTGTGAGCGACCTAAAACCGTACACGGAAACCGTCCTCGTCAGGATGGACTGGGATTTTCCGGCGCTGAAGGTCCCGAACCCGGCCCGTGGCGGGGCCGGCAGCCAATTGCCGGCAGAAATCGGCCATCTCCTGTTGATTGCCCTGGGCTTCGATCTGGACGGTGCCGTCGGGCAAATTTCGCGCCCAACCCGTGATTCGCGACGACACTGCCGCGTCCTGGCAGAAGTAACGGTAACCCACTCCCTGGACACGGCCGGATGCGACAATGTGAAGCCTGATTGGAGTCATCGCAATGCCGAGACGCCGCCGCCTTTGATCGCGCGGGAAATTTCCTTTTCGATCTCGCACCGGGTCACCATTGTCGTATCGCCGGGCGTTTCCTGAACCAGAATTCCATGGGCGGCGCCCCATTGCACCGCATCTTCCGCACCGCGCCCGTCGAGCATCGCCGCGACAACACCCGACGCAAAGGAATCCCCGCCGCCGGTGCGATCCGCAATCTCGATGTTTTCTCGAACCGTCGCCTGGTGAACGGCGTCTGCGTCAACGTCATAGAGCACCGCGCCCCAGTTGATCCGGTCGGCACTGATAGCGGCGCGCAGTTGTGTTCCGATGTACTTGAGGTTCGGGTAATCGTGGGCCACGGTCCGCAGTGTTTCGGTGTAACCCGCCAGCCACTCGGCAAAAGGAGCGTCCCTGGAAACGGTGCCGGCATCGTAGCCGAGCGCGTCAGAGAAATCATCCTGGTTCCCAACGAGAAAATCGGCGTAAGGCACAATGCCGCGGTTGATTTCGCGGGCCCGCTCCTTGTTCGGCTCGACCTTCGATCTGTAATTCAGATCGAACGATCGGCCCGTGCCGTATTCGCCGGCCTTCTGCATCGCTTCCAACGCCAGCGCCGCGGCCTTCTCGGATATGAGTGTATAGATCCCACCGGTATGAAGCCAGCGCACCCCGAGCCGACCGTACAGAGCGTCCCAGTCCACATCCCCCGGCCCTATTTCACGGGCCGGTGTGTGCGCCCTGTAGTACTCGGTAACCGACGGCAATACGCCCTTCCCGGCCCACGTGAAACTGACACCGTTGTGCAGCGTCCCCTTGGCATCCGTACCTCTCGGACCTTTTCCTCCCGGTTGGAACCAGATAATGTGGCCGGTATCGACGCCGGCCGCCCGCAGCTGATTCTCGATATTGCGTCCGATGCCGTCGTCGAGGAGCGCAGTGACCACCGCGGCGCGCAGGCCGAATGCGTAACTGAGACCCTCGGCGACGTTGGTCTCGCCACCACCGTGCCAGATCCGTGCCTGGCACGCTCTCGCCATGGGGACGTCACCCGGATCGATCCGCAACATGACTTCACCCAGGGCGACCGCGTCATACCACGTTTCATCGATCGATTTCAAGTTTAAGCCGCTCATTCGAATCCTCCTTCGATACAGTCCTTACTCTCAATTTATGCACCGGCGGTTCAGATTCAAGCAGATCCCCGTGGGGCGCCGATGAAATCGATCTCGGTCGGGAACCTTTCAGGATACCACGGTATCGAGTACCGGGCAAGTGTTGAGCGCGCCCGCGGCAACGTCGGGTTCCGGGTAAGCACGCTTTGACGGCTGCTCTAGTATGGCGTCCCAGAAATACTGTACTGATATTCAGCAATAAAAAGTTTTCGTTATCCATATCGCTTAAATAAATTTTGCATGGATCGATGTCACCAAAGTAAGGCCGGACGAAGTCGTAATCGACCCATTCGTAATCGATCTGCATTCTGCCGAAGTCAGCCCGAAGTTGACAAATACCAAAATCCCGGAAAAAATTTCCGGAACTAGGGCACTAGCGCGCCTGCGACGGCCGCAAGAGTTAATTGATTTCCTGGTCCCTCCAAGTATATTGTTTCACAGCAAGCAGAGCATCATTCCTACTCCTGAACACGACGATTTTGAACTGGATCCGGAATCGTTGAAACGGATTGAGGAAGAGGCCCGTCGTCACGGTCGAGTCTGAGTTCGCACTCGATTCCGCCGCCATCAACGATATCCGCGATATGGCCAACCTCGAAGCGGAACTCTACGATGTCGAGCTCGATCCGGAGACCCTGGATGAAATCGAGCGCGCAGCCCTCGAAAGCATCGGCTTCGAAGACGAGAACGCCGCCGCCGCTGACATACCCGCTCCGAACATAGCCGAGCCCGCCGGCGAACTGCCGGCCGCGGTGCCGCCTGATGCCGCCGAAGCCGATGCCAACGCCGAGGTCCCCGCCGCCCCAGCGGCTGCTGCCGTCGCCGCGATCATCGATTCGCCAACCGGCAACGGAGAGAGCGGCGCCGCCATTCCCGAAACACCTGTTTCGATGTCGTTGAAGAAGGGCAGACGGAAAGGCAAGAGAAGAATACGAATCCCCGACAAAAGGGCGACCGCCAAGCAGATCGGCATCAGCAAGGCAAAGCAAGCGGCTGTGGCCAAAGCCAATGAGGCGGCGATCGAAAGGGCCGAAGATCAGGAATTCGGCCCGTCGGACGCGGACGAAACACTCAGCGGCCAGGTTGAAACACGTGTGGCCGGGGCCGAACAGCCGCCGAAGCCGATGAATGCCGTTTCGCTGGTGGTCGCCTGTGGATTGGCCGCCGTCGTCCTGTTCATGATCATCGGAGTTGTGGTCATGAAGCAGTCCCGTGACAGCGCACCCAAGGCTGCCGTGCCGGTGGACGAAGGTGAGGGAAAATCCAGGGATGAGTTGAAGCGGGAGGCCTATCAGGAACTCGTGTGGGAACTCTCGCGAATCCGGAAGGAGCAGACGTCCGATAATTTACGCCGTGGCGTCAAGCTCCTAGAGGATTTCAAGGCGGAATACTCCGAGGACGCCAGGTTGGTCGAGCTTTGCGGCAAAAAGATCGTGCGTTTCAAAGAACTTCTTGCAGCCATTACCGCAGAGTCGCCCCCGGACAGCGGCGCGCCGCCATGATTAAGTCGACGCCGAACGCGATTATTTCCCGCCGCGGCGGGAAATAAGTGAGCGATTACGAATCTACGGATAAGAAAGCCGGCGCGAAGCGCGGCAAGGTCACGAAGTCACAACGGAAGACTCAAATGGGCAACGTCAATCTTCAGTGCACCGGTGTCGGGGATAAGTCGCGGGCGGCTTACGGGTTCATCGTTCCACCGTCAGGCGGTCACGGTCAGCGATCTGCTGACGGAATGACGAGCAGAACCCTGCGTCCGCCCGCCGATCCCGGCGACCGACTCATCGCCGGTCCCGGGGTATTGGATATTTGTCGGGAACCCTGATTCTGGCACGATGATCGAGATGCCGTCCAAAACGTGTGACATCGATATAATGGCGAAAGTCGAGGCCTTTTTCGGACCCGATACGCCGTTGCGCGATGCTGAAGAGAAAGGTGGCCGCCCTTACGAGGACCGCCCCCAGCAGAGCGAGATGGCTGTCGCTGTGGCCCAATGCCTGATGGACGGCGCCCATCTCTGTGTGGAAGCGCCCACCGGTGTCGGAAAGAGCTTCGCCTACCTGATCCCCGCCATTCTTCTGGCTCGCGCCAATGAACTGCCGGTCGTTGTCAGCACCCAGACGATTGCCTTGCAAGAGCAATTGCTGTCCCGCGACCTCCCGGTCCTGAAGCGCTTGCTCGATGTGCCCTTTGAGGCAGCGCTCGCCAAAGGGCGCGAAAACTATGTTTGCACACACCGGCTGAAAAACGCTACCGAAAGCCACCAGGAGTATCTGCCCTCCGCCGATCTCGTGCCCGAGGTCCACCGCATCTGGGAATGGGCGCAGCGGACGTCCGACGGCTCGCGAGCCGATCTGGACTTCCAGCCGTCACACCATAGCTGGGCATCGGTCTGTAGTGAACCCGGCATCTGTCCTATCGAGAAGCAGCAGAGCCGTGCGCGGAACTGTTTTTTCCTCAACGCACGCCGCCAATTTCAAAAGGCCGATATCATCGTCACCAATCACGCGCTCTTTAGCGTCGACCTGGTGATGCGCACGGAGTCCGAAAACGCCCAGAGTATCC
>CAUZRT010000210.1:0-6012 GCA_963582235.1 Lentisphaeria bacterium | reverse complement strand
AAAAAGAAAAAAAGACAGTTGAGGACATCCCAAAAGAACTCCAGTCAATGTTCCGGAACCTGAACGCAAATGCGGTGTTCACCCCGTTTTCACAGACCGCATCGAATGATGACACCGACGCGAATGAGCCGACGCCCGATGACGACGACCGGGCCGCCGAGGTCCTGCAGCGCATTCGGGAGTTTAACCTCAAGCCCCGGGAGATCCGGGACTACCTCGATCGGTTCGTGATTAAGCAGACCGAGGCGAAAAAGGTCCTGTCGGTGGCGATTTGCGATCACTACAATCATGTTCGCGCGTGCCTGGAGAGCAGCGACCCGGTTGATCAGGAATTCGCGAAACAGAACATAATCCTTCTGGGTCCAACGGGCGTCGGCAAGACCTACCTGATGCGCTGCATTTCCAGACTCATCGGCGTGCCGTTCGTCAAGGCCGATGCGACGAAGTTTTCGGAGACCGGTTACGTGGGCCATGACGTCGACGACATCGTCCGCGACCTGATCAAAATGGCCGACGGCAATGTCGAGCTCGCGAAGTACGGAATCGTTTATATCGATGAGATCGATAAGATCGTGACGTGTCAGACGGGCGGCGTCCGCGATGTATCAGGTCGCGGGGTCCAGATCAATTTGCTGAAGCTTATGGAGGAAACGGAAGTAAGCACTCAGAGCCAGACCGACCTCGTCGGCCAGATGGAAGCGATGATGGAAATCATGCACCGTGGCGGCCGTGGCAAGAAACGGACCGTCAACACCCGGCACATCCTGTTCATCGTCAGCGGTGCTTTCGATCAGCTCGCTGAGCGGGTGAAAACGCGCGTCAAAGGCGTTCAGATCGGCTTCGGCCAGGCCCGGGAAGACGAACGCGATGCCTCCGAATTTCTCAATCTCGCAGAAACGAAGGATTTCATCGATTTCGGATTCGAGCCGGAGTTTATCGGACGGTTACCCGTGCGGGTTGCGTGCGAATCGCTATCCGCGGACGATCTGGAGTCGATTCTGCTGCAATCCGAAGGCAACATACTGGAACAGTACCGCCAGGATTTCGGTGGGTATGCGATCGATTTTGCCATGACCCGGGAGGCGATTACCAAGATCGCCGAGGTCGCGTCGGAAGAAAGTACCGGTGCCCGTGGATTGATGACGATTCTCGAACGGGTCTTCCGCAACTACAAGTTCGAACTGCCTTCAACGTCAATCAAGTCTTTTGAGGTCACAACCGAGACCGTCGACAATCCGGAGGACACACTGCGGGAGATCCTGTCTAGGAATCAAGCCGCCCAACGGCAGGTGCTGAAGGAGGAGGTCCAGAGCTTTTCTCAGCGCTTCAAGCAGGAGAACGAACTCGATCTCGATTTCGATAATGCGGCCATCGGTGCCCTCGTGAATCTGAGCCTCGAAACCGATAAGACCATGCGGGCCCTCTGCGATGAGATGTTCCGCGACTACAAGTTCGGATTGCAACTGATTGCGCGCAATACGCATCGCTCGCAATTCACGATTACCGGCGATGTCGTTGATGATCCCGATGCCGAGCTGTCCCGTTGGGTTGTCGAGAGCTTTAAGAACATAAAGGCTGAACGGAGCACTGGCGGCACCGAGACTTCGGGGAACGTAGAAAGTGCTGAAGCGGGCGACACGTCGTCGTGAGCGTCGCGCTTACGACGACGTGTCGTCACGGACTCCGAAGTCAGGGCGCCATCGCCGAAGATGACTGGAAATACGCCGCGGTTGTTCGACCGTATTCGGCCGTCCATGAGGCAAACGCTGAATGCCCGCCGTGAGAGGGCGGATCAATTTACGTCGGAACGGTGCAGAAGCCAGTTGTGGAGCAGCACGACCTCCCCGGCTTTCAGTTCAACGTATACAGCAGCAGCATCCGCACAATATTCTTCGATCTGTTCATCGGTCAGGAATCCGGACCCGCTCCCGGGATGAATGACACCGCGTTCATGGCTGCCGGGAATAATCTGCACACAACTATTATCGACCGTTGTCGGATCCAATGCCGTGTAAATGGCAAGCAACGGATCCCGATCTAGGTCGCGCCAACGATTCTGGTGCCAGGGTAGTAGAGTGCCTTTGTGTGCGGGTTTGTGCATGAACATGGCGCGGAAACAAGTTAGTGGCTGAACGAAAACCCGCGATTCCCCGATTCGCGGCGGAGGCCCGCCGTCGCTCCAGCCTCAAACTTACGTCGGACGGACCCCCTTGGAGCAACGCCCCCCCCCCCGAGGGGGTTTCGTTCAGGCACTAATTGGCAAAATAGCTTCGCAATTGAGCCGCCGTCAATCGGTGCACATGGCAATGGATGGCTTGGGACACGAATCAGGGCGCGTGGAGATCGGGCCTGGCGTTCAGCCCGCTACCCGCTGCCCGATGGCAAGATCACAGTCCAGATCCTCGAGGAGCGTTGGGCAACCCGCGTTGTGGCTCGCTGATTTCCAAGAAACTTAGTTCTGGATTTTAGGTGTTCGGGGACCGGTAGATTGCAGTCATCCCCCTGGAGGGCGGTCCGTCGGTTGACGGATCGCCCTCCAAGCATGGGTCCGGTCCTACCGTACGTCAGGATTCCACATCGTAATAATCCGTCTCCGTCAGCTGACGGAGACGGATCGCACCGCGAGGCTAAAGGTCGCGCTTGTAAGACTCTCGATGGTGCGCCGGTTTCGAGGACGAAGGACGAGGACGATTTGTTTTCCCGTATTGCCGAAACGGGCACCGCCAGAACCTCACCGAACACTAAATATCACTTGGCTGCACACTCACGATCACACATCGGACCATGGATAAACCGATTTGCTTCCTTTTACTATGCCTGACTGCGATCACACCTCCGGCAATGCCGGAGGCTGCCGCTGATGAGGATATTCAAATCGTGACGGCCGACGACGGCTGGCTCTTCGCTACGCTGCGAAGGGCCGGCGAGGCATAACACACGTATTGTGCTCCTGTTCCATCAGGCCCGATCGAATCGGCACGAGTACGACCCCATGGCGCCGGCGTTGAACAAGATCGGACTGGATACTCTGGCCGTCGACCAACGGTCCGGAGGCACCATGTGGGGGCACAGAAATCGGACAGTTGTCAAGCTCGGGAAATCCACCGGTTACCTCGAGGTGCTTGTTGATCTGCAGGCCGCTGTAAACTGGGCTGCAACCAACAAATACAAAACGATCATTGCCGTCGGCAGTTGTGCCGAGATTGCGACACTGTTCGAAACAATGGCGAAGGCCAATGAAAGGATCGTCATGGGTTTCGAGGATAAATCAATGGAGGATATCGGGGCGGGAATGGACGACATCGTGTGCCTGGAGAGGGACATCAGACGGCTGAATGGGAAACTGCCGCCGCGGCAATGGCTCACCTTCGAGGAGGTCCGCGGCTTCTACGCGGCCGGTTACGAATACCAGACCGAGAATCCCGCGGTACTACCCTATGCAAGGAAGCATTGGCGTTTCGACAGCGATGAGTCCGCCGCGACGAAGGTCGGTGATGCTCACAGCACCAATGCCCGGCTCGCGGGCATTCAATATCCTTCTGCAGGATTCGATGGGGCGTCAGATTTTGATCCGTGACACTTAATCGGTTGCCGCTTCCCAGCCGAAGCGACAACTGCAAAAATGCGCCGCTCAGCGATAGCTGAGCGGCGCATTCTTTTGACCTGTATGACTGGATAGTCCGGCCGCCATCTTATAACTCGCCTCGGTGGGGCGTACGATTGGCTCCCAGACCTGCCCACTTCCCCCCTGTGCCGCTGCTCAGGTTGCAAGGCGGCCGGCAAAGGTCATCGGCGTATGATGGTCGGCACCGGAGCGAAGGCTTCGTCCTGTTTCTTGATCCGAAAGTTCAGCTGCAGACGTGCGGCGCTGAAGACATTTACATTGTGGGTTGTCGGTGACGTTAGAATGAATTGGCAGCGGCTCTTATCGAGGAAGCCGGAGACATCGTCAATACGCTCGATACTGAGGTGTGCGAATGGTTCGTCGATGATGAAAAAGCCGCCGTGTCCACCACCTGCCGTCGCCAGCGACATAAGCAGGATCAGGCTTGAAACGACACGTTGACCGCCGGAATGTCCGGCGCCGGAAATATCCAGTGCGCGTTTGCCGTCGTACCCGAAGCGCACGAGCAACTCGGCGTCGTCGAGGCGCTCCTCATGTTCACCCAGATCGGGCGTCACGACCTCAGCGCTGACGCCTGCAATCTCGGCGAGGGCCAGGATGTTCTTCCGGTATTCACGGATGGTATGCTCGACGACCACCATGTATTTCTGCCGCGCCAGTCGGAATTCGTTCTCCCAATTGCGCAGACCGGCCTCGTGGTCGCTGTAAATCTTCCGCTGACGTTCGTACTGGGTCGTGAACTGTTCGAAAACCTGCACCGCGGATTCCTCAGGCGGCTCCTCAAACTCCTCGAGGCGGCTCTGCACCGCATAGTAGCGCGGTGTCAGTTCGTCGATGTCCGGTACGTTCTTCAATGCTTTCTCACGTAAATGATCCGCCGATAGCTTCGCTTCGATGTCAGTTCGCTGATCCTTCAACTGCCGAATATTGGTCTGCAACTCCTTAGTTTCATTCAAAAACTCGCTCTGATCGCTTCGTTTCGACGCCACCCATTTGCGCTGATCCTCGTAGTCGCGCTCGAAATTGTTCAACGCGTCGAGGGCATCGATCAGTTTGTGTTCGGCCTGCCGTCGCACCTGCAATGCCTGATGATGCGACTCGTTCGTCCGGCGGATCTCGTCGTCGAGCACATTCTTCCGTTCGGCCGCTTCCTGAGCACGGCCGAGATTCTCCTGGATCTCGATGTGTCCCACCAGGTCTGATTCCACCGTCTGCTTCTTAGCGGCCTGGTCCTCGGTTTCCTTTAAGCGCTTGTCGAGCACCGCAATCTCCGTCTCGATCTCTTCTTTGCGTGCATCCTGTCCTAGGGAGCCGCAGAAGAAATGATCGACGGCGATCGAGACGCCGCCGCGACGATCCTGCCGGTACCCCTTGCGTGTCACTGTCACGGTACCGGCTGCTGCTGCCTGCATCCCGTCCTTGACCGAGGCGACCAACAACGTTTCGTCAAGTGCCTCGACGATCCACGTCGGCACGCCCGGCTCAGTGAATTTAACAAAACTGAGGGCCGCCTGCTTCGATGCCGACGTATGATCCACCGAACCGGATTCGTTCCATTTGACGATATAGGCGCGGTAACGGTACTTTTCGCCGAGCTCGCGGGCCGCCAACTGGTCTTTAGCACGGACCAGGACGTCAAACCGGTCGCGCCCGATAATGGACTCGATGGCAAGCTGCCATTTCTGGTCGGTGATCTCAATGATATCACAGAGAAGGCGAAAACCAATGTTCTTTTCGCCGAGCGCATTGATGTAGTCCGTGACATACATGGGATAGATCTTGTGCTGCCCGGTCTTGGTAGCGTCGGCCTCATGCCCAAGCATGTCCATGCGGTGCTTCGTCTGCTCCTGTTCGAGCTCGAGCCGGATCAGCGCTTTGCGAATGTCGAGGAGCCGATCCTTCAACTGCTCTACGGGCTCGGCTTTGGCGGTCGCGGCCGCTGTCAGCAGCGTCTCCACATCGGTTCGTTCCTCGAGCATACGAACCAGCTTGATGTCCAGCTCGCGCTCGTCTTTCTCGCCGGACTCCTTCTGTTCCCTTGCCTCGAGCACCTGATTTTTGCGGCGCGCCAGCTCCGTATCCGCGTTTTCGAGCTGCGTCTCGACGGCCACTATCTCGCGATCCAACGGGTTCAGGTGCAGCTTGTTGTCTTCGATCGCGAGATTTAATTCCTCAACCCGGCGCCCGGCTGCCACGTATTCCGCCTGGGGTATGAAAACGTTCTCCAGTTCCGCGAGCTCGGTGTTCAGTTTCTCGAATCGCTGACACTCTTCCGCCGCTTTTTGCGCCATCAGTAATTTCGCCTGTTCCTCGGCCAGGCGGGCGCCGAGCTGAGTCATCTCCATGCAGGCAACCTGATAATTCTCGCGCGAGTTCTTGTAGCGCTC
>CAUZRT010000209.1:0-6016 GCA_963582235.1 Lentisphaeria bacterium | reverse complement strand
AGCCGGCGCCGATTTCAAACCCCTTCGTCGCCGGCAACGACATCATTCCCTGCGCCAGTTTCGCTTCCAGCTTGTCGAACACCGGTTCGCCCCATCCGGCGGGCACATTTCGGCAAACACACGCGACCGTACCGCCCAGCGAGTCGCCGTCCTCACGCGCCGCGACGATGGCCTCCAACATGGCGCCGGAAACCTCGGCGTTCGGACAGCGCACCTCGTTGGCGTCCACAGCCTCGCGGGTAATGGTTTCAACGTCGATGTCGCCGGTTTCGATGTCGCCGACCGAGGTGACCCAGGACACAAACTCGATGCCATAGTTCATGCGAAGTATCTTTTCCGCTATGGCGCCGGCCGCCACTCGCCCGATGGTTTCCCGCGCACTGGACCGGCCGCCGCCGCTGGCGGCGCGAATCCCGTACTTCATCTGATATGTGAAATCGGCGTGGGACGGACGCGGTATCCGGCTCATGGACTCGTAGTCGCCCGGACGCTGATCCCGATTCCTGACAAATAGGCCAATGGGTGTTCCCAACGTCATACCGTTCTCCGTCCCGGACAGAATCGTGACCGCGTCCTGTTCCTTGCGCGCCGTTGTTACTATACTCTGTCCTGGTCGACGCCGGTCCAATTGCGGCTGAATATCGGTCTTGGTCAGCGGCAATCGCGGTGGACATCCGTCAACGACGACGCCAACGCCCTGGCAATGCGACTCACCGAACGTCGAGATTCTGTAGATTGTCCCAAATGTGCTTGACATAATGCGTGATACGTGATCCGTGTTGGAGCGCAGCAACCCGCCCGCCTACGGCGGGGCAATCCGCCTCAGGCGGAAAACGTACTGCGTGATGCGTGATGCGTAAGATCTATAAATATAACGTAGATCCAGGTTTTACGTAAACATTCAACACCCAGACAGGCTTATGGGCGCAAAGCCCCGTTGGAATAGCCAGGTAAGACCCCACGGGATTCATCCCCATACACGCTAACTCTAAGGTTGACACTTGGCAGTAACGCCCATAGTGACCTGCCACTCCCTGGCGAAAATCGGTATTTTCCGCCAGTTTCGATCACCGCGACGGAGTCGCGGGCCACTTTTCGCCACTGACCCAATAAATAATGTCACAGAGATGCTTTCGCGCCCCGGCGGATCAGCCTGTGGCTGAAAGTTTGCCCTTATGGGGCTCATCCCCGTGGGGTCTCACGCAACCGGACCGTGACCTTCGATATTAGCCAATCGAACGGAGTTTTTTGCCCATAGCAACACGCCTGGCTACGCTCCGTAAAACTTGCGAATCTCCATATTAGCGCTGCATGAGCCATCCTGCAATCGTCCCGTCAACATTTGCTTACCGCAACACTATCGGACGCCGGCGACATCGTACAAATCGCGAACGGTGCGCCCCAATGCTATCAAACTTCTCGGATCGCATAAGGCGGACGGGGTAAAGTAGTATCGACATTCTTGTCTGTGCTACTTTACCCCGTCCGCCAGCTAGGTTTTCAACCTCGACTGAGCCGCTGTGGCGGACAGTTCGTGATAATCAACGTGCTGTTACGGGACGGCGAGCGCTCATAAGAAACTTAATAGCATTGCGGTGCCCCCTCCCGTTTCCGGGCAAATTCATCCAACAGTTTCAATTTGTCAAATGGACGACCTGTTCCGGCGGCACATGAAACCAACCTGCCGCCTAAGCTGCTCGCGTGTAAAGCAGGCTGACCACATACAAATCGTATATCGCGTGGGTCCAGGCGGCAACGCCGAAACCGCGTACGAGGTACAGCGCATTCAACGCCAGCCCGAACAGAAAGCGGAAGACAAAAGACGCCAGCGCGAAGGTATCGGCATATGGGCCGATATAATGAACCGTACTGAAAATGATGGCGCCAATGAAAGCCGCCGCGATGTACGGTCGTGGCCCCGAAACCGTCAGGCGCCTGATGATGTAATACAGGCCGCCGACCAGAATGACGCGAAAAACCAGCTCCTCGT
Source organism: Lentisphaeria bacterium (assembly GCA_963582235.1). GTDB lineage: Bacteria > Verrucomicrobiota > Lentisphaeria > JABSQK01 > CAJWLW01 > CAUZRT01. The sequence goes on along the minus strand of CAUZRT010000209.1, from coordinate 4,026 downwards.
AAAGCCCGGCGCCCAGGGACAACGCCACCTGTGTTCCCAAGCCCAGTTTCGCAAAACCGCCTCCCGCATCGGCAATGGGCCAAAGATTGGCGAAGAGCAGCCCGACCGTTGCGGAAATCGCCAGAGCAAGTACGATGGCGTAAATCACGGTCTCGAGCAACATCCAACCAAAATAACGCGGTCGTATAACGACATCTTTTTTCCGGTCGACCGCGAAAACAATGAGCCCGGCGACGAACAGCACCAGCCCAATAGTGACATGCCACGTACCGCTCAAATCCGAGACCAGCCGCTTCATCCAGACATCGGCGCCAACACGAACCGACATCTCCCGGCCCAGATTGACGACCATAATCAGGAATTCGTAAACGAGCAGCAACGGCAAGACGGCGAGAATGCTGTATGTCCACGTCCGCGTCTGTCTGAAATAGTCTTTCATTGCTATTATTTAAAAATGTTCATTCGTTGGGCTAATGGAACATTCGGAGGAACTGGAACACCAGGAACAGTCCGGCGCCTATTTCGAATCCCTGCGCGACGCAGCGCCAGCGAGCCGGAAAGCTGCGCATGAATCCTTACCTGGATTACGCCGTTCGCCACCGCGACATAATCGCCCGGTTCAACCGCTTTCCCCATCGTAACTCAATACTCGGCCGTGGCGCTTCACCAAAAGAAATCGCGTTCCTCGAAGAGCCGGAAACCTCATTCCTATGAACGACTGAGGGATTGGCGACCGATTTCGCTCGCGCAAACCCGGTTGCAGCCACAGAGGGTATAGAGGACTAGTCTCCTCACCCATTTCCTATTATTCATTACCCAAGTGCCAGCACTTCAGATCGGGTCGACCGGAAAAATCGGCCGGCAGATTCGCTTGTATGAACGTGGACACAGGTTGCTTGTGCCAATCCGCAATACGCATCACGCCGCCCATACCTTCCGCCCCGCGACATAGGTCGCCTGTACGGTGAGGTCGTCGTCGAGCAGCACAAAGTCGCCTGCTTTACCCGCTTCGAGGCTGCCGAGTTGTTCGCCCAGGCCGGCGAGGCGGGCGGGATTCAGACTTGCGGCCATCGACGCGCGCGGCAGATCACCACCGGTGATCTCCACAAAGTTGCGAAGCGCACGGTCGCAGGTCAGTGTCGAGCCCGCCAGGGCATCGTCATCCATGCGGGCGCCGCGGTCGTTCGTTGTCGTTACCCACATCCCTTCGTCGAACTCGAAACGGCCGGGCGGCAGGCCGGTAAACTTCATTGAGTCCGTTTCCAAAAATACTCGATCGGAAGGAAGCTGAATCAAAAGATTGAATTGGATGGGCGAGACATGGACACCGTCGCAGATCACACCGAGACACAGGCGCGGTTCGGCCAGAAGGGCGTCCGCCAGCGATACCGGATATAAGCCACTATCCTCGATTTCAGCCGGGACCATGACGTCGAACATGTGCGTCACAGCGCTGATGCCAGCGTCCACGAACTCCGATACCCGGTCAGGATGCGCCCGAGAATGCCCGAGGTGCAGGGCAACGCCGGCCGCTTTTAGAACGGCCATGAACTCGTCCGCACCGGGCAGCTCCGGCGCTAGTGTGACGATCTTCAAAGCACCGTTTGCGGCCGCGAGGATGTTCTCTGCCAATTCTCTGCTGGGGGCCGACAGATTGTCCGGCTTGTGAGCTCCCGGTGCGGCCAGGCACGGTCCCTCGCTGTGAATGCCGAGACAGCGCGCACCCTCGCCCTGGTTCAGACCCGAGAGTTGCTCGAGCAGCGGACCGAGTTCATCTTCGCTCTTCGATATTACCGAGGGGACAAATGCCGTGACACCGTGACGGGGCAACGCCGCGCTGTTGCCGCTGATTGCTTCCGCTTCAGCATCGGCGTATTGAAAATGGCCAAAGCCGTGCGCCAACAGGTCGATCATCCCGGGAAAGGCAAAACAGCCACCGCCATCAATCCGGACAGTATCCGGCGACGTCGGGCTTTCAGGCGGCAGCATCGCCTCTATGGTTCCGTCCTTGCCGATCAGGAGATCGTTTTCAACCACGGCATGAGGCAAAACCACTCGTATGTTGGTAATTCGTTCAGGCATGGTCAAGCTATTCTAATGAACACGCACGAAAAAGCAAGTCAGAACCGGCGCAGGGAATGGTGGAGGGTTGAAGGAATGGCTAACGACGAATGGCGCTAGCCCGACGAAGCTACCTGAGCGAAGTTGGGGTAATGGTCAACCCGACGAAGTCCGTCGCTGACGGATGACGGCGCGAAGGCGGGTGGAAGAAATCGGGATCAAGGGGTGGAGAGCAGGCGGTGGAGAACAGGAGGGGAAGAGTAGGAGGGGCTTGGTAGATGGGGACCGCGGCAGGCGATGCATCATCGATCCACCATCAGCCATTAACCGGCACCGCGAAACACGTTCAATGCGTTTTTCTAAGGACTATGGTCATGAGTCGAACTCAGGACCCTAGTTTTCAGTCGGCATTTAACGGCCGAGGTCAAGCTTCTTCAACATCCGGTGGATCGTCTTTCGATCAAGGCCGATGAACTCCGCTGCTTTGCTGATATTGCCATTCATATAGGCAATGTTCTGTTCGAGATACTGGCGCTCAAACGTCTCAACCCACCGCCGTTTGGCCTCCTTAAACGGCAGGTCCGACAGATTGGCTACTTTCTCCGTCGGAGGCGCGGTGAAACTGACCGTCGGCAATTCGGAAAAGGTGATATCGTCAGCGTCAGAGAGCGTGAACAATCGTTCGACAACATTCTGCAATTCCCGGACGTTGCCGGGCCAGTGGTAATGCTCCATGCGTTCCAATACGTCGGATGCAATGGAGCGCTGCCGTGCCGGATGACGATTATTCAGCTTTGCCAGGAAGTGGTCGACAAGCGATGGGAGATCTTCCCGGCGGTCTCGCAGCGGCGGTACTTTGATCGGCACAACATTTAACCTGTAAAACAGATCGGGCCGAAATTGCCCGTCGGCGACGGCTTCTTCCGGGTCGTGATTGGTTGCCGCAATGGCACGAAAATCAACCTCGATAAGTTCCCGGCCGCCGACCCGGCGAAATTTTCGTTCCTGCAATGTACGGAGAAGCTTGGCTCGCAGGTCTATGCTCAGTGCTGTTATCTCATCCATGGAAAACGTGCCGCTATCGGCATCTTCGAGCAGCCCGACTTTGCGTTATACCGGCGCCGGTAAACGCGGCCTTTTCGTGCCCGAACAACTCGCTCTCCATCAGGTTTTCCGGTAATGCCACACAGTCCACCGGCACGAATCTGCCCTCAGCGCGAACGCTGTTCGCGTGGATAGCCTGGGCAATGAGCTCTTTACCCGTACCGATTTCACCGTGGATCAGAATGCAGGCACGACTCTTCGCCTTATCGAATTCCCCGCAGCTGGTACGCAAACTGCGTTCCCCTTAAGGAGGCAGACTCGTATACATGTCATTGCACTTTACAACCCGCACATACAGCGACTGGCAGGGGTTTTGAATGGAACTAACAGCAACCGCAACTAATTCCGGTAAGCGCGTTCTGGTCGTCGATGACGAAGATCTGGCACGGCAACTCCTCAAGACCTATCTCGAACGTAAGGGCAATCACTCCGTGTTTGAGGCCCACAATACCGCTGCCGCACTGAAGCTGCTCTACGACAACTGTTTCGATATGGTAATCAGCGATGTGAATATGCCCGGGCTCTCTGGAATCGATCTGCTCAAGGAAATCAAACGCCAGCAATTGGGAGTTCCGGTTATTCTGATTACCGGCGCCGCCGAGATCGACTCGGCCGTCGAATGCATCAAAATCGGTGCCTTCGGTTATCTGACCAAGCCCATCGACTTCAAGCGCCTGAATGAATGTATCGAGGAAGCGTTGTCGCAAAATGACGGCACCCCCACGTCGGTGCCCATGGCGAATCCGCACATCATACGAAGACCGGACCGCATCGCCGGCTACAACATCTTGAGCAAACTCGGTGAAGGCAATATGGGCACCGTCTATCTTGTCGAGAAAGCCGACAATCCAAAGGGCGACA
>CAUZRT010000208.1:0-6025 GCA_963582235.1 Lentisphaeria bacterium | reverse complement strand
GACATTGATCGCCGAAGAAAAGCGTACACTCTTCCGCGATCAATGTCTCGAGGACGATGTCCGCCTTGAAGCGGGGAAGCAGAATCGTCGAACACCCGGAAGCCATGGCACCGTGAAAGCCGTTGCCCAGCCCGTGCACGTGAAACAGCGGCAGGCACAGCAGAAACCGATCGTCCTCCGTCCATTGCCAGGTGTGAATCAGCGTGATGATGTTCACCGCCAGATTACTGTGCGTCAGCAGCGCGCCCTTCGATTGCCCCGTCGTTCCGGATGTGTAAATCATAAGGGCCGGATCATCGCCGTCGATACCGGCAACCGACACGGACCCAGTCGCCGGCGTTGTTGTCAGCGCGGAAAAGGGAATACATCCATCTGTGGCGACTCTCGAGTCCGGTGAATCGGCACGGAAAACGTTCTCGAGAAAAGCAAATCCGGACCGCAGCGGCTGCAGAACCTCCCATCGCTCCGCATCCGTCAGGATCACCTTCGGCTCGGCGTCCGTCAACAGATGCGTCAGTTCACGGTCCCGGTAAAGCACATTCATCGGTACCGTGATCGCGCCGATCTTGAGTGCGGCCAGGTAAAAGATGATCAGCTCGGGACAATTCCCCAGATACATCGCTACTCGGTCACCCATCGCCACGTCGTAACGTTCACGAAGCGCCCCGGCCACCCGATCCGACAGTGTGTTCAAGTCACCGAACGTATAGTCACGCTTGCCGAAGCACAGCGCCATCCTGTCGCCGCGCCCCAAGAGGCTTGGTTGAAATATTTCGATCAAGTTCATACGTGGTAATTAGTGGCTGACCGAAAACCCCGGCTCGCGATGCCCGCTGCGAACAACAGTAGCGTGACGATACTCCCGCGAATGCATTCTTGATATGGCACAATGTGGGCCGCAGAAAAAGGGGGCAGGCTTGGGCCTTTGAAAGGTCGCGCGGTCAATGGTCAATGGCGACTATTCAGGTAATGGAAGTGCGAGTTCAACGCCCCTTGCGACATCCGTCGGCTGACGGGTCGCCGGGGGCGCCGGCCTGATACGACTTGAGGATGGTGCGTATATCGGAAATCTTGATACCATTTCAGCGAGGCATTTGTGCTCCTAGCAAGGCACGAGCGAGCGAGCACCACATGAGTCCCGTTCCACGTGATCCCGCATGCGGGATGATCACGGGATACCCATAGGTCTGTGCCGAGTGATCCGTCGGCTGACGGAAACGCCGTCAGGGGCTGAAAGGGCCGCTGAAATGGTATCAAGATTTTCGATGCGCCCCCATAGTTACGAATTGGGAATCGCGACCGCCAAACTCCCTTACAATCTACGCGCGCGTCTGTGAATTGCATAATCTCTAGTAATGCGCACTCTCGATGTAAGGACTCGCGCAAAAAAAATATCGACGCCCCCTCCCCTCTCCACTCCTATCCCACTCGTCATCCGTGGGTCGGCTTTGGTATCCGCCTTCGTCCCGCATGCGGGACTACGGTGGACACGTCCGTGGTTAAAATTCTCTTCCCCATCCGTGGTATTGCTTTGCCATCCGCCTTCGCCGAGGCTTCGGCGCGACACATCCGGGGCCCAATTCCTAAATCCCTGTCCCCCGTTCCATTTTCTTGACAATTCCGTCAAGTATCCTTGTCATCTGTTGCCAGTCCGGTGGCCGTCCTCGAGCCTGGTAATACGGATCATTCACCTATCTACGGAGATTGCAATAAGATAACATTACGACATTACGACCTTAGAACTTTTCATTCTCTCTACTGATGGCTACGCAATGGCGGACCTGACGTCACGCTTTCCGGCCATCCGATTTCTCCGACAGCCGGCGGATGCGGCGTGGCAAACCGAAACCACCACCGAACGGGCCATGCGAAAGGCCGCATGCGGCGAGGTTTTAAGGTTCCCCTTACCTTAGATCTTACTGTGTGCGGCCTCTCGCTTGGCTTGACAGACCGGGATGTTACGTGTTATTTATTAAGGACCGACTTGGCCGCAATCGTCATCGTCCACCGGGATCGTTGCACAGAACGTCCAGTCGAGAAACCTGACCGTGAAAAGCGTTACCACAGGTCGAAGTCGTTGCATCAAATACGGTGACAATGGCCCATCTACGGAGGGTCAACAAGAGAACAACACGATCATCAATCCCAGGGGAAAACTTCGATGCATTCATGGACGAGAATCATTATCATTGCCGGCCTTACGTTTATCGTGATCAAGCCGCCGACTTCCGCACAAGTCGAGAATCCGACGCGATCTAAGGACGGCGTATGGGAATTCATTGACGGCGTGCCGCCCGAACTAGCCGCAGCAGAAATGCGGGTTCAACCGGATCCCTGCCGCATCGTTCACGTCACGGATTCCACACTCGTCAAGCTGTTGAAACGGACGCCGCGAGAAGTCACCGGCGCGGCGCGGGCAAAGCCTACCGTACTCACCCTGCCCATGCCGGATGGCACCTTCGCCCGCTTCGCCATTGTCGAATCACCAATCATGCATCCGGAACTGGCCGCCAGGTTTCCACAGATCAAGACCTATGTCGGCCGCGGCATCGATTATCCCGGAGCGGCTGGGCGCCTCAGTTATACGCCGCACGGCTTCCATGCTCAAATCCTATCCCCCGATGGCGCCGTGTATATCGATCCATTGACAAAAGCGGACCCCACGGTCTGTGCATCCTATTACAAACGTGACTTTCGCGCTCTCGGAAAGACATTTCAATGTATCGTCGAAGAGGTGATCCCGCTGGCCAAGCCGGAAGGCCCCCGGCTCTTGCAGCGGTCCGGTGACGTGCTCAGGACCTATCGTGTGGCGGTCGCAGCCAACGGTGAGTACACGCAGTTTCACGGCGGCACCGCGGCGGACGGACTCGCCGCCATCGTGACCACCATGAATCGCGTCATTGGTATTTATGAAGTCGAGCTCGCCATACGTATGGAATTGGTCGCGGACAACGATCAAATCGTTTACACCAACCCGGCTACGGACCCCTATGACCCCGCCGGCGACCTGCTCGGTCAAAACCAGACAAATATCGATGCTGTCATCGGCAACTCGAATTACGACATCGGCCACCTCTTCACAGTTGGCGCGGGCGGTGTTGCCGGTCTTGGTGTTGTCTGCGACCCCACGTCCAAGGCCATCGGGCTTACCGGGTCGGACAGTCCCGTCGGCGATCCGTTCGATATCGATTACGTCGCTCACGAAATCGGCCACCAATTCGGCGCCCAACACACCTTCAACGGCACCATAGGTTCATGCAGCGGCAATCATAACGCGACGACCGCCTACGAGCCCGGCAGCGGCTCCACCATCCTGGGCTACGCCGGTATCTGCGGCGGCGACGACTTGCAACTCCGCAGCGATCCGTATTTCCATTCCATCAGCCTCGAGGAAATTCTCGGATTCGTTACTAACGGAACAACGGGCGGCTCATGCCCGGTATTGACGGCCACCGGCAACGGCATCCCGACGGTCGACGCCGGCGCCGACTTCACCATTCCACTGAGTACACCTTTCGCCCTCACCGCTACCGCCACCGACCCGGACTCCGATTCGCTCACCTACTGCTGGGAACAGTTTGACCTCGGGCCCCAGGCCCTTTTGACCGCTCCGGACGACGGAGAGATCCCGATCTTCCGTTCCTTTCCCCCGGTACCCATGCCGACCCGTACCTTTCCACAACTAACCGATCTCCTGAACAATACCACGCCCGTCGGCGAACGCCTCCCGGTCGTCGCCCGCACTATGGTTTTCCGCGTCACCGCGCGCGACAATCGTGTCGGCGGCGGCGGTGTCGATGGGGATGACATGGTCGTTACCGTCGACGGCGGCTCCGGTCCGTTCCGCGTAACGTCCCCAAACACGGCTGTCGCCCTGATCGGCGCCCAAATCGTCAGCTGGGACGTCGCCGGCACCAGCGGCCCTCCGGTCAACGCCGCCAACGTGAACATCCTCTTGTCGACCGACGGTGGATTCACATTTCCAACGACACTGGCGGCCAATACGCCCAACGACGGCAGCCAGCAGGTGGCATTGCCTCCCTTGATGACAACCACGGCGCGGATCAGAGTCGAGGCGGCCGGCAACATCTTCTTCGACGTATCCGATGCCAACTTCAGCATCGTCACGGGGATCGCGGCAACCGGCAACAACACCGTCGACGACACGCCGGGCAACGGTAACAGCAATGGGATGTTTGATCCGGGTGAAAGCACCGTGCGTCTCTTGTTCGAAATACTGAATGCCACCGGCGGCTCGCTCAACGGTGTGACGGGGGCACTGAGTTCAGCCACGCCCACCGCAACCGTGATCTGCGGTGAATCGACTTATCCTGACTTAGCGCCGGATGCGACCGCCATGAACAGTCTAGCCTTCATTGTCGCGCTTGACGTCGGGCACAACTGCGGGGACCCGGTCAATCTGCAGCTGGTTATCGATTCCGATCAGGAAATGGCGACCCTTAACTTCTCTCTTCCGACAACCACCGTGCCGGGACCGTACGTCAACTTTTCATATGACGCCTTTGGCGGCGGCGACCCGGTGGTACCGATCCTCGACGACAACCTCACCGGCGTCGACATCCCGATCACCGTCAGCGGCCTGGCCAACCCCATTACCGATCTCGATTTCAGCATCGACGGCACGTCATGCAATGCGAATGTACTCGCCACGACAAACGGGATCAATCATACCTACGTCGGTGACCTGATAATGACGTTACAGTCGCCGACAGGAACAACCATAACACTCATGTCCAACCCGGGTCCGGCGCCAGACGACAGCGACGGCAATAATTTTTGCAACACGGTGTTCAATGATGAAGGCGGCGGGCCGGCGATCGATACGATAACCGGCGCTGGCGAGCCGTACACCGGCACGTTCACGCCGACCCAGCCGTTATCGGCGTTTGATGGGCTGAATGGAAACGGCACTTGGACCATCAATGTCGTTGACAACTTCTTCGCCGATTCCGGCGATGTCCGCGCGATGACGCTGCGGATCAGCACCGTTGTCTGCCAGGCCCCCGGCGCCGTGACTTCCGAAGTAAGCGTCGCCGGTACAACACCGACCGTCGAGGGCAGCACAAACGGCGAGTTCACCGTGACATTGGATAATCCCGTCGCGACCGACGTCAATGTCAGACTCAAAATCGCCGGTTCCGCTACCCCCGGCGTAGACTATGATGTCCTCGCCGAGACGGTTCTGATCCCCGCTAACGAAACAACTGTGGCGATACCGGTCAATGCCTTATTCGATTGCGACGTCGAAGGCATTGAAACGATTACGTTGACGCTGACTGTCACCGATCAACCCGGCGTCGCCATTTCCGCCACCAACGGCGACGCCACCATGCCGGTTCAGCCCGAGGAGGTCCCGCCGAGCATAACCTGTCCGCCGGACCAAACCATCGGCTGCGACACTGCACCGAACCCGATTGACACCGGCAGCGCCACCGCTACCGATAGCTGCGGCCCGGTCACTACCGCCTTCAGCGACAGCCTCGCCGCCGGAACGGCGCCAGAATTGACGATTGTCACTCGCACATGGGAAGCCACCGATGTCGAGAACAATACCGCGACCTGTGATCAGACGATTACCGTAGTGATTTCCTTTTGTGCTCAGATCTATGCCGCATTCATGGAGCTGTACTGCACCGAGTTAGCAAGCGGCACAAAGCAGTCCATTAACAGTGCCCTCGCCCTCCTAACCCCGCTCACGGATCAGCTGTTTGACGGCGTGACTATTTGCCCTGACGGCCAGCCGGAGAACAATGACAACGCCGCATGCGCCGCCAGCATCGCCCAATCGATCCAGAACATCCTCGCAACGTTTCCAGAGCGGTAGGAAGATATGAGAAATTGGCAACTCTTTCCATTGCCAATCCGCCGTTCCCTTTAATCCGTTCGGCATTAGTGGTTCGGCCTTGGCATCCGCCTTCGCCGAGGTTTGGGCGCGACACGTCCGTAGTTAAAATTCTCTTCCTCATCCGTAGGTATTTATTTGGCATCCGTGGGCCCCAATCCC
>CAUZRT010000207.1:0-6078 GCA_963582235.1 Lentisphaeria bacterium | reverse complement strand
GACCGCCAGCATTGTCCGAAAACAATGGCGATAATCGTGGCGACGGATCATCTTGCGAGACAAGTTTGGGGATCTTCTCGATCAGAATCTCGATCTCGCGGTCCCATTTGCCAGCCGGGTTCAGTTGGAGACGCACCAAATACCGCAGGCGGTCGATCTCGTGCAACATTTCGTCTCCCTTCAGGCGCGCTGCCAAACGTCGCCTGCATCCAGCTTGTTATTTGTGATCAGTTTTTCAATAAGGTGAGTGCGGATCGATACGATCTCCTCCGCAGTTACTCCGATGGAGAGAAGATAGTTCTCCACTTGTTTCCCAATGTCGTCTTTCCCATCCCCAAATGGCAGCAGAGCGCTGAGCAAAGACTGGAATCCGTCTGACAAGCGAGATCTCTCCCCCCATATGGTCAAAGAGGACAACTCATAGTCACGAATCAGTGAGTCTCTGTCCAGACCCAGCAAACCATGCAGCAGAAAGGCAACCGTACCGCCTCTGTCACAGCCTCCAAAACAATGGAATAGAATTGGATAGGCAGAAGGATCAGAGAGCACCGTGAAAATCTGCCGATACTTCTCACGGCTGTCATCTGCAACAATGTTTCGGTACGGGCCGATCGGAATATTGATCCACTTCACCACGGTTTGATCCAACACCGCTTTGGAATCTTCATCGCTTCCGCGCAGATCAAGATCAGTGCGAATGTTGAGCTCTTCAATCAGGACCTTCCTGCCCTCGTCGGTAATGTCAACGGGGCCGTTCATTGCCGAAGAGCGATATGTTAAGCCTTGCCGAATGCGTTGGTTCCCGGGCAGGCGCCAGCCTCCCAGATCGCGAACATTGGTTATGCCCGGGACGTGAAGCCAACGAGGCGTTGATGAGTGAGTTGTGAAGGCCCACACCGGAGATACAGCCAATACGGAGTCGCGAACACTCGCGATCACTTTCCAGAAATACCGGGTCCCTATATGCAAATTCACTACGTTGCGGCATGGCTCAGGGATGTCCTTGAGGACCATGGGATCTTCAAATGCAGCGTCTCTCGAAATGAGCAGGTCATAGACCAGGTTCTCTGATAGGGCCCGGATACCTTCCCAGGCAAAGCACACGGGTCTGGGAATGCTTCGATCATCAGGAGTCACCTTGAGGGCGTCCCATTGAAAAGCATCGCCAGTCGATTCTGTTTGCTCAAAGGAATCAAGGACGGCTTCAGATTTCTCCGGCCATTGAAACGCCTGTAGCTCCTCGGTGCACGATTCGTGTTCCGGTTTCAGTAATTGGATGGTCTCCATTCTTCTCCTAACAGATAACGCTACGGGTGAGAATTCGGCGCGTTAGCGACGATATCCTCCACCCGCTTGTTCGCTGATGGGTTGTGATTCCGCTTCCGCAAGAACGGAACGAGGAGTACCAGTTGACGATGAACTGGTTATCGCCCGCGCTTCGGCCAAGCATGACCGGTAACCTACGGCAACAAATTCAGCTCCTCATAGTCAGGCAGTGCTATGGGGGGCTTTTTTGTGGCAAGATGCGGCACAGTCCCCCGCACAAACCGCTAGCATTGTCCGAAAACAATTGCGAAAAATCGTGGCGGCGGGTGAAAAGTGGCGCGGGCGGGGACCGCAGAAAATATTTGTTGTTGTTTTGATGTTGTTATTTGCAATGCAAGACGGTGAAACAAAATGCAAAGTAGTGTAACCTTCCGACTGTCTTGATTGCCGGGAACCCGCGTCACATAAGGCCGAAGCCCGTGGTTGTAGATGGTACACCCGCTCGGGTTCGAACCGAGGACCCACGGATTAAGAGTCCGTTGCTCTACCAGCTGAGCTACGGGTGCTTTCTATTTTTTCCGAGTATCGGGAAAATGAAATTGTAACAGACATTGACAATTTCCATTGTCAAACAGTCGTCTTTTTGTATTCTGAGACTTTCCCGCCCCAACGCCTTTACATTAAGGTCGAGACCGATACTGCCCGCCAAGGGCTTGTTGACCTGATCGCAGGCAAGAACCTCGAGTTCAACGGCACCATGGTCGCAACACCGGCGAAAGGCCGAATGGGATAAGCTCGGAACGACGAAACGGCAGGATGCGGTTCGTAAGCTCATGGATATTTGCGCCTACGACAAGCGGCTGAAGGGCATAGCCGAACATCCGAAGCTGCTCGAGGTGGTCCGCCGCCTGATTTATGGACAGCCGACGATGCTTGAGGAAATGGCCTTGTGTAAGCCGCCGCGGATCGGACGTGAGAAACTGTTTGGGTGATTCCGAGCGGCCGCATCCTTTCCAGGCCCCGGATGTACTTATTAACCCGAAGAAATTTCAGCCACGGGCTGATTTCGTGAAAGACGTTGTCCCGTCCCAACGGGAGCCAAGTCCGCCGGGGCGGCAACCACGGAGGTCCCGGAGGCACAGAGGAGGAGACCGGTTGATTTCACCGCGTCTGAATACAGACCCGCCGAAATCAACCGCTACCTTTATTTTGGAGGGTCAAGAGCTCCGAGGACTTTCTCAAATGACATTGAGTTCGGCGCTAATCGTGTACGACTCGGTTGAATTTTCCGAAAATCGGTAAAATCGTTCGTTGCCACAGGCAGGATGCCTGTGCTACGGTGGGCAAATCCAACCGAGTTTTGCGGCCATAGCTGTTGATCATCCGCACCTTCTCCTTCCTTCGATCTCTGGTCTCAGTGTCGCCGCTCGCCATGGCCCAATTGCCGGCGGACAACTTAACCCTACGCTCCCCCGAATTATTATTGCCGCTCTTTTCATTGCCCGTTGCCCAAATCAATCGTGGTCGGCTCCGTCGCATACATCCAATAGGCGCGCGGGACCCGGAGCGGGTCATTGCCGATCTTTTCGTAATCCTGAATCTCAGTCTCCCAGCACCAGATTCCCTTGTCGATAGCCGGAGTGCCGGGTGGCGGCACAGTGTCCACCGGACCCACCAGATTCCAGTTTGGGAGCAGGTCAATCACGCCGTCGGCGAGAATTCCCGATATGATCTGTGACTCCATAGCGATGTCGCAGAATACCCAATATCCGACTTCGGGCCGCAAGGGCGTGTCGTTGTCGAATTGAATGTAACCATCAGCTTCCCAATACCAGGCGCTGATGCCTGGCGGCTGATCGCGGGGGGCGACACTGAAAACATCAGCAATCGTCTGCGTGGTCATAACCGGGACGCTGATCAGATTCCAGGGTGAGTCGAGTGTTACGGTCAGTTCCGTTTTCATGCCGTAGGCGATTTCGAAGACACTGTTTTCGTCGACCGTCACGGATTCCGCCTGCTTCATGTCCAGCGTCGTGCCGGTCGGGGATTCACCGTCCACCGGAACCAGCATGATAAGCCGTTCGGGTGCGGCAGCGCTGACGTCCCACGTCAGCCGTACCTGTTGGCGGCCGTCCGGGACATTGACGACGACGCGCCAACGACAGATAATCAGGGTCGGCAAGAACTCAACAAGCAGTTGTTGGTGGTCAAGGGACTCAATCTGTTCGTTGAGAAGATAGGCGGTTGCTCCCGAATCGTTTGGTTCGGGAGCAACAATGTCGAGGGCATCATCGAAGCCAATGGTCGCGATGCTCGAATGTCCGAAGACCAGCTCACCCGGCGTCGCGCCATCGAGAAACAGCGAGAAAGCAGTCTCCGGCCGGACATGGACGGTGACGGTTGCGGACGCGCGGCCCCCGTGTCTGTCGGTCACCGTATACATAAATTTATCTGTGCCGATAAAATCGGTGTCGGGCGTGTAGATTACCGCCATTTCGCCAGCCGCAATTTCGACCGTGCCGTTGTTGGGGGCGGTGACCGATTCGACTGTCAGCGGGTCATCATCGAGATCCGAATCGTTGTCGAGAACGGCAATCACATTTTCGGTATTGTTGAAGACCACGGATTCTGTAACGTTTTTCGGCTCGGGGACTGCATTTTCAATGGTCACGGCGAAACTGCAGCCGGCCGTGTTCCCGCACGGATCCGTTGCCGTAACCGTCACCGTTGTCTCGCCGCGTGGAAACAGGCTTCCGCTCTCCTGGCTGACGGCGACCGTGACCTCACCGCAGTCCACCGGCGCCGCTACCGCAAAATTTAGGACGGCGCCGGAGATGCCGGGGTCATGGTCCTGAAAAATGTCGATTGGGCACGACAGTACGGGCGGCGTCTCATCGACAATGGTGATGGTCTGCAAACAAGTCGAGCTGTTGCCGCACGCGTCGGCTGCCGTCCAAGTTCGGGTGAGGGTGTTTTCTTGGGCGCATGTGCCGTCGGCAAAACTGTCGGCAAAGACGACGGTGGGGTTGGGATCACATGTATCGGTTGCCGATGCATAACCCGCGACTGCCGGTGCCGTCGACGCGTTGCAGTCAATGCCGGCATCGGTTGGACAGGTGACGACAGGAGCCGTGTCATCGATTACGGTGACGGACTGGAAACATTCAGAACTATTACCGCAAGCGTCGACGGCGCTCCAAATGCGGGTGACCGAGTCCTGCTGCGGACAACTGTCGGCACCGACGTTGTCGTTAAACGAAATGACGGGACTGCCGTCGCAGTTATCGGTGGCTGTCGCCTGTCCGTCGGCGCCGGGATTCGATGCGGCGTCGCAGGCAATGGTGATGTTGGGGGGGCAGATAATCGCTGGTGCCGCGGCATCCGTAACAAAAATTATCTGTTCGCAATCGGCCGTGTTGCCGCATGTGTCTGTTGCGGACCACGACCGCGCGATCCCGAATTCCTGCGGGCACGTTCCGTCGGCGACATTGTCGTTGAGAGAGATTTCGGGATTGTCGTCGCAATTGTCGGTTGCCGTCGCATTTCCGGCAGCAGCGGGTGCGGAGGATGCGTCACAGCGGACGGTGAGACTCGGCGGACAGGTTATGACCGGCGCCGTCGTGTCGGTGACAGTTATCCTCTGCGGGCAGTTCGTATTATTACCGCACGCGTCGGTTGCGGTCCACGTTCGCGTGATTATCCGTTCCCGCAGACACAATCCCGCGGAGTCGGAGTCGGCGAATGTGATCAGCGGGGCGGGATCGCAGTTGTCCGTCGCGCCGGCGTTCCCGGTATTCTGCGGCGCCGTTGACTCGTTGCAACCGACAATGATATCGGCCGGGCACGAGATGTTCGGCGGCGTCAAATCGGTAACGGTGATAGTCTGAAGACAGTCCGAACCGTTGAGGCAGGCGTCACGCGCGTGCCAGGTGCGAAGGAGTGTTCGTTCGGATGCACAGCTGCCGCCGACAAGGCTTTCGGTGAAGCTGATGACCGGAGCGGGATCGCAATTATCTATTGCCGTTGCTTCGCTGGTGTTACCCGCCACCTCCGGCACGTCGCAGTTGATTACAATACTTGGCGGACAGTCGATCTCGGGTGGGATGGAATCTATGATGTTTATGGTTTGCGTACAGCTTGCGGAATTGCCGCAGGCGTCCATGGCGGTCCAGGTTCTTAGGACGATGCTTTCCTGTGGGCAGTTTTCTTCGTTGACGACGTCGACATACTCAACAATGGGGGCTGGATCACAATTGTCCCCAACCTGCGGCGCATTCGAAAGCACGGAGGCCTCCTGATCACAGATTACCAGCGTCTGGGTGATAAAGGATAGCTCGGTGATCGAGCCCGCTTGATTGGACGTTCCCTGATCGAACAGCGTGACGACGAGCGGTGTAATATCGAACAGCGTTCCGGTCATTGGCAGCGTCGTGATTGGCGTCAGCCCAAAGCGAACGGGAACATCGCCGTTCTCCCAGATGCCGACGCCCGGAATCTCCACCTCGAGGTGGACATCGAAATAGGCCGTACCTCCGACCAGATTGCCGTTGTTTATGACCACGTCGTCAATGCGGCCGAACGACTGTCTGCCGGCCCGTTCGCGGATGATGATCGAACCGGCGGGTGCGGCGGCAGTCATCTCCAATTGCCGGAGTTCGGTCTGCAGATCGGTCCCGGTTTCGTATGGCGGCGGCGGTCGGACAATGGCCGTCGGCTTCACCTCGGATGCAAACGCCAGCGATTGATAGACTTGTCCATCGATATCAAGTGTGGCGATTCCGGTGACTGCGAAGCAATGCACGGCAGCGCGAG
>CAUZRT010000206.1:0-6080 GCA_963582235.1 Lentisphaeria bacterium | reverse complement strand
TCAGGCTGTTACAAGCGCGGATATTGACGGACAAGCGCGGACAGGAGGGAAGGCAGGAGGATAGCGACAGGCCCTGCCAGGCAAGGCTTCTCAAGAATTTTTCCATACCGATAATGATTCGCTTTGTGCGGACTTTCGTGCCGTACTTTATGAGCTGACGTTACGCCGCTGGGCCCGTGCCATAACAGCGCCGCGTGTCGAAACTAAATTTTGTGAATTCCTATGAATTATTTCTAATTGATTTTCCCGCATTTCGGTGTACCTGTTTATCCCTAAGTATAATCGATTCCCAACTAAACCATAAACGTACAAACTGCCTGATTAACCAAAAATTGGCAAGGAGTTAGGAGATGAGCACGAGTAAGATTAAAATTGCAGTAGTCGGTGTTGGTAATTGTGTCAGTTCCTTAGTTCAGGGCATCCATCACTACGCTGATAAGGATGAGGCGGATGTTCCGGGTCTCATGCATTCTAAGATTGGCGGTTATCGTCCCAGTGATATTGAGATTGTCGCGGCCTTCGATATCGATCGGCGAAAGGTCGGGAGCGATGTCAGCGAGGCGATTTTTGCCCTGCCCAACTGTACCACTGTCTTCTGCGATCAGATCCCGGTTAGCGGGGTAGTCGTGCGTATGGGGCAGGTCTTGGACGGTTTCTGCGAACATATGCGCGAGTATGATGAGCGCCGCAGTTTCGTGCTCAGTGCCCACAATGAGCCATCCCGGGAAGAGGTCGTAAGTCATCTTCGGGATTCCGGCGCGCAAATCCTGGCCAACTACCTCCCGGTCGGTTCGGAGAAGGCCACCCGATTTTATGCCGAATGCGCTCTTGAGGCCGGGTTGGCCTTCATCAACAACATCCCGGTGTTTATTGCCAGCGATCCGGAGTGGGCGAAACGTTTTGCGTCAAGAAATCTGCCGATTATCGGTGATGACATTAAAGCTCAGCTCGGAGCGACGATCACCCACCGCGTTTTGACCGATTTATTCAATCGGCGTGGGGTTAAACTGGAGCGGACCTACCAGCTCAATACGGGCGGCAATACCGATTTTCTCAACATGCTCGATCAGAGCCGTCTCGTATCGAAGAAAAAGTCGAAAACCGAGGCCGTGCAATCGGTGGCCGCCGAACGGATTGCGGACGAGAATATCCACGTCGGCCCCAGCGATTATGTGCCCTGGCAGAACGACAACAAGGTAGCTTTTATCCGCATAGAGGGCAAACTCTTCGGTGGTGTCCCCATGAATCTCGAAGTGCGACTTTCGGTTGAAGACTCCCCCAATTCCGCCGGCGTAGCCATCGACGCCATCCGCTGCTGCAAACTCGCTCTGGAGCGGGGGGAAAGTGGCATCCTGACGGGGCCCTCGGCCTATTTTTGCAAGCACCCGCCGGTCCAATACACGGATGACGTAGCTTATCGGATGACGGAGGATTTCATTAGCGAAGCCTCCGCAGAACCGCCGGCAGCGCCGTCCCCAATCGTCGGGGAAGCCGCTGCGGTCAAGGATCCAGAAACGTTCTGGCCAGGGAGTGAATCCGAGTCCCCGCGCGAAGGGGATATATTAGTAAGGGACGTGCGGTCTGATTCATAATCGATGGGTATTAAATGCCTGATCCTGGCAGCCGGCAGAGGTAGTCGAATAGCCGATAAATGTGACTGTAAACCTCTTCTGCCACTTCTCGAACTGCCCCTGATCGAACGAGCCATCGTCACCGCCCACGGCGCCGGGATTACCGATTTTCTGGTAGTCACCGGCTACAACGGTTCCCTCGTCGAGGCCTTCCTTGCCGATCTGTGCCGGCGTCGCAATCTGGCCATTGAAACCCTCAGAAACGATCAGTGGCAAAAGGGAAATGGGACATCGGTTCTGTGTGCTCAGCCGCGGCTCGAAGACGATTTTGTCATCCTTATGGCAGACCATGTTTTTGATGGCGCGATCCTTGAGCGGCTGTTGCGCGCAAGACCGCAAACCGGGGAAATCCTGCTGGCTGCCGATTATAATATCGAGGGGAATCCATATGTCGATGTGAACGATGTGACCAAAGTATTGACTGAGAGCCACCGCGTCATCGACATCGGAAAGAAAATCGATAATTTCAATGCTTTCGATACCGGCGTCTTTCGCTGCTCACCAGCTATTTTCCCTGCCCTCGCGGCCGCTTCCCGAGAGGACGATAACTCGCTTTCGGGAGGCGTACGTCGACTGGCCGCATTAGGGAAAGCGAATACCCTTGATATTCAGGGTCATTATTGGATCGATATTGACATACCGGCCGATCTCAAAAACGCAAAATCCCTGCTGTACTCAAGCCTGCGAAAGCCGCATGACGGTTTTGTTTCCCGAACGATCAACAGAAAGCTGTCCCTCGGGGTATTTACCCCGCTGCTGCTGAAAATTTCGCCTCGCCTCACGGCAAATCAGGTCTCGGTTCTCGCCTTTTTCGTCGGCTTGCTTGCCAGCCTGTGTTTCTTCTTCGGCTATCCTGTCATGGGGGGAATCGCCATGCAGTTGTCGAGTATTCTCGACGGTTGTGACGGTGAAATTGCCCGACTGAAGAAAAGTGAATCCAGTTTCGGGAATTTCTTTGATTCGATCCTGGATCGATATGCCGACAGCTTCATCTTGTTTGCTATGTTCTTATATTCCTGGGAGGCGAATGACAACCTCGCAATCTTCGGGCCGAACTGGAGGCTTCCGGTTCTGGTGGTGGCGATGGCGGCAATCGTCGGGAATTTAATGGTTAGTTATACGTCCGCCAAATCAATCGCGGATTTTGGTTATCGGTACCGCGGACCTTGGGTGGGGGCGGGCCGCGGACGAGATCTGCGTCTGTTTATACTCTCTATCGGTGCCGTCCTCGCTGTCGTTCACCCGATCACCGTTCTTCTGGCGCTGGCTACCGTCGGCATCTTGACAAACGCTGTGGTGGTGCGGCGAATCTGGCTCTCACGGACTTACGCGATATCCCGGAATCCGCTGGTGGGGGTAGAACTGAAAGCAGTGGCATTCGATTTCGATGGGACAATTGCGGATACAATGCCCTTGCTCACCAAGCTGGCTGTCGACTTGATCACAAGAAACTATGATATTTCCGAGGAGGAAGCCGAAAGGCGATACCGGGAAACGACCGGCATGAATTTTGCCAGCCAAATGGAACTGATATTTCCCGGCCACCCCCGAAATCAATATGTCATTGAGGTATTTGAAACGAAAAAGCAGGAAAATATTCTGGAACAACGCGTCTTTCCCGAAGTTGTGTCCACGCTCAAATTCTTCAAGGACCGGGGTGTCCGCTGCTTCATCTGTAGCAGCACCGCCTCAGAGACGATATTGGAGTATGCCCGTAGACATAGGCTCGAGGACTGGCTCGACGGCTGTCTTGGCTACCGGCCGGGCTTCGGCAAGGATCGACAGCTCGAATCCATTGTCCAGGATTACCATCTTCGCCCGGAGGAGGTTGTTTTGGTTGGTGATTCCTTGCGGGACCATGATTTCGTCAAGGACAAAGGCATCGGTTTTATCGGCATCCACCGAATGTTCGATCCTCAAGAGTTTCGCCAGCGCGGCCTCGTCAGTGCATCTGATCTCGCGGCGTTCACAAGTTTATGTGGTGAGGCGGAACGCCTCAATCGATTTCTTGGGTAACTGATCCGTGCTTGACGCCGCGACGCATCCGCGCAGCCAACGTCCGGAATGAATCTACGGAGTGCGACCCGCCGTGGCGGCCGAGTCGCCTGTTTGGGGACCAGCTGCGACGCGAGTTGGCAAATGCTGAACAGAGCGAAAATCCGACGTCGGAATTTCGCGGACTTTACAGTTTGTCCCGCCCCTGGAGCCGCGGCGCTGGCATAGACCCGCGCGGCTGGAGGTGCGATAATGAATGTCCATACTGAACCGAACGCGGTGGTCATCGGCTACGGCTATGCGGGGCGCTCGTTCCACAGCTACCTGATCGACATTACGCCGGGACTGAAGCTTCACGGTGTTGCTTCGCGAAATCCGGCAACCCGAAAACAGATCATCCACGAAAGAGGCTGCAAGGCCTACGATTGTTTCGACGCGGTGCTGGCTGACCCTGCTGTTGCTCTGGTGGTTCTTGCCACCCCCAACAGCACCCATGCCGACATGGCAATCCGGGCGATGGAAGCCGGTAAACACGTCATTACCGACAAAGTGATCTGTCTGACACTGGACGAATGTGAGAGGATGATTGCGACCGCAACGAGAACCGGGAAAATGCTTACCGTTTTCCAAAATCGCCGGTGGGACGGGGACTTTCTGACGGTGCGGCAACTCATGGCAGACGGGCGCCTCGGAGATGTCCGGTGGATTGAAATGGCATGGCAGAAATTCGGCCCCCCGGCTGGATGGCGCGGCTGCGCTGCGGATGGAGGCGGTCGGTTCTACGACCTTGGGGCACATCTGGTGGATCAGCTTTTGTTGCTTTTTCCACAAGCCGTCAAGTCGGTATCCTGCCGCATGCACCATGATTTCCCTTCCAATTCGGTATCCTGCCGCATGCACCATGATTTCCCTTCCAATGACGTTGACAGCCATGCCATGATTATCGTGGATTTTGAAGACGGTGCGACCGGTGTGTGCAACCTTTCGAGTTTGAGTGCAATCAGTAAGCCGCGGTTTCATGTCTTCGGTATTCGCGCAACGTTTATCACACATGGGCTGGACCCCCAGGAGGTAGCCCTGAAGGCCGGCGATATCGATTCGGCAAGGGAAGACAAGTCGCAGTTTGGGCGCCTCCACGACGGGAAAACGGAAGCGGTCGTGCCGACCCTGGCGGGCCGGTGGAGAAACTACTACGAAAACATCGTGGCCGTGCTGACCGACGGTGCGGAACCACTGGTCAAACTCACTGAAGCCCGCCGCGTCATCGCTCTCCTCGACGCCGCGCGCCGTGCGGCCCGCTTAAACCAAGTGCTCGAAGTCCAGCCCTAAGACCGGCAACAGAAGGGCGAAGTAGAAGCTTGACATTCGACGTCTGTATCATCGGTCACGTGACCAAAGATATCATCCGCTTCGACAATCGTCCCTCGAGGGAATTACCGGTTGGCACGGCGTATTATACCGCGATCGCCTTGCGGACTCTCGGCTGGAATGTAGCAGTCGTCACCAAAGTCGCTTTAAACGACCGGGCGTCCCTCCTGAGTGAGTTCGAAGACAGAGGTATCGCCGTTTTCTGCCAGGAAAGTGAGGTGACTCACACCTTCGAAAACAGTTATACTAAGGACAATCCGGATGGCAGATGTCAGAAAGTCACGGCGGTTGCCTCGCCGTTCCGCACGTTTGAGATGGAACCAATCTCAGCCGCATACTTCCATCTCGGCCCCTTGACCAAGCATGACCTCTCCATCGAGCTTCTGCGACGGCTGGCGGAAAGCGGCAGCACGATCTCCGCGGACGTGCAGGGATTCGTCAGAAATGTCGTCGGCGGTAAAGTTGAAAGCTGTGATTGGGAAGAGAAATCGGAGGGTCTGAGCCTGATCAATGTTCTGAAGGCGAGTCAGAGTGAGGCCCGCATTCTGTCCGGTGAAGATGATTTGGAGGCGGCCGCGATCAGGCTGGCCGGATACGGGCCAAAGCAGATCATTGTCACCCTTGGAAGCCAAGGGTCGTTGATCTACGCTGGCGGCAAACTGTACAGAATTCCGACTTTTATTCCCCAGAGGAAGACGGACGCCACGGGATGCGGAGACACGTATGTCGCCGGCTACCTTTACCAAATATCACATTCCCACGATATTCGCAAGGCAGGAATATTTGCCGCAGCGATGGCGGCGTTGAAGCTCGAAAGCTTTGGGCCGTTCCGAGGAGATGCGGCCCAAGTCCGCGCGCTCACCGAGAGTTACAGCGTTAGATCGGCCGAAGCGGAATTCGCATGCTCGCAATCGAATCCGAGGGGCTGACGATTGTCACGAAATCGGGCAACGTGATACAACATCCGGCAGCGGGCGGCATGAACCGGGCGCATGACAAGATCGTGAAGCTGCTCAAGGAAATGGGCCTGACACCTGCGAGTCGTCCGCGAATCCCGACGCCGCCGCGGGTACCGAACAGGGCGGG
>CAUZRT010000205.1:0-6124 GCA_963582235.1 Lentisphaeria bacterium | reverse complement strand
AATGCCCGAGCAGGAAGGCAACCGCATTGGCGACTTCGTGCTTATCGTTCTCCGTGTCCCAGGGCAGCGGGCTGCACTGATTCCAGGTGTCCGCCAGCTCGTTGAATCCGGGAATATTGGTTGCTGCCTTCGTTTGCAACGGCCCCGCCGAGACCGCATTGACCCGGATCAAGTCCTTGCCGTGATGGCGTGCGAGTCCGCGCACCGCACTTTCTAGCGCCGCTTTGTTGACGCCCATCCAGTTGTAGTAAGGGAAGGCGTTCTGCGAATCAAAGGTCATAGCAACAACGGCCCCGCCATTGGGCATGGCTGCCTGGGCGTGCCGCACCACTGTCGCCAGTGACACGCAGCTGATGTGGAAGCCGGTCTTCAGATCGTCGATGGCATCGGTATGGAAGTTCTCGCCGAGACATGTCTTCGGATTGGCATAGGCGATCGAATGCACGACGCCGGCGATCGTTCCGGTGCTTTCAAACAGGGCCTTGACCTCACCATCAACGGTGACATCGCAGAAGCGGACGTCCAGTGCGGCTTTTCCCTCGTCGCTGAGTTTCTTGCTGCGGCCAAGAAAGATACGTTGCATGCGCTCGCTTTGCATGGTATAGATGACCTTTCCGCCCCATTTCTCGATGGCCCTTCCAATAGCGAAGGCAATGGAATCTGGGTCTAGCAGTCCCATAACGACATAGGTGGAGTTCTGTTCAATCATTGAGAGTTTTGTGTTGTACGTTGAGCGTTTTCCCGACTGCTCCTGCGGCTTGACGCAGTGTTGGTCGGAATGGCGCAGGATACGCCTAAGACGGCAGATCGGAGTCGGGTGACTGTGCCGGTACCGCCTCTCCGACCTCGTCCGTGGCGGCGGTGGCGGCCAGGCAAACAAGCCAGGCAAACAAGCCAGGCAAACAAGGTGAGTTGAATCAGTCGCTTTTGCATAGCATGTACACTGCAACTGTTATATTATCCTGCCAGCGATTGTTCGACAAATATTTTCTTTATACTTAATCAATTACCGGGTGGCGCCGTGGATGGTCCGTTTCTGTTGCCGCGCGACTGGAAGAATAGTAGAATTTTCCTTTCGGTCGACTGACCTGAATGGTGCCGTAGTAAATACGGCTGCAAGTGCCCGCAGCCGACGGCAACGCCGGCAGCAAGAGGACGGCGGCGAAAATCGCTGCGCCCGAGAAATTGATCGACTGGATGGCCTTCATATTACGCCCTCCGAGGAAGAATCCCATGTGGTTCGATGAGGCCACCATGCACTGCGGTACCTTATGCACCACTGCCAATTTATTGTATACGATATTCGCGGCCACAATATCAAGGGCCGGATATCTGTATTAGACGTTGCCCGGCCCGCAATTATTCATAATAAACATGATTAGTGGCTGAACGAAAACCCACGATGCCCGGATTCGCGGCGGCGGCTCGGTGCAAGGAGTCGCCAATAGCCGACCGAGTCGCTCCAGCCTCAAACTCACGGCGAACGGACTTCCTTGGAGTGACGGCGGGTCTCCGCCAAGGGGTTTCGGTCAGCCACTAATTATCCCAATGTGACCGTAAATCCGCGATGGCGCAGCCACGCGGTCACTTTTTCGCGTTGATCGCCCTGCAGTTCGACCGCGTCATCGTGCGCCGTCCCGCCGGTTCCCAGCTCGCGGCGCAGTTCCTGTGCGAGCTGCGCCACCGCGGTGCCGCAGCCGGCTTCGAATCCGCATATGACCGTCACCGTTTTGCCGGCCCGCCCCTTGCGATCCAGTAGCACCCGCAGCTGTCCGAACAGGATCTTTTCACACTTATCGCCGGTGCCGTCTGCATTTCGGTCGCCGGTGCCCGTCGCGGTCACGGGGTCCGGCAGAGCGGGAAAATCATCCACAGACAGCGATTCAAACGGATCGACGGCAAAGCTCGTGCTCTCTTTCGTGGATTCGATCCTGCGTCTTTTTCTCCTGGCCATTTTTTTTTCTCCGTTTCGCCCATATCGTATTCACGACACCAGCGGTTACGATATGGGCAAAACGGAGAAAAAAACACAGAAAACAGTCGGCGATTGGCTGAGACTTGTTTTCACGATCCTGTTGTCGCTTGGCCTTCTCGGCCTGTTCCTGGTGCTGATTATACAGCCGAAAATCGTCATCAAGTACCCTTTCTTTCTCATACTCGCGATTGTCGGGGTCGTCTGGTGCGGCAAGCGAGCCGCACCTAAGCGGCCCGGTGACCCCGGCGGACAAATCGGTCCCGGGAATCAGCCGCCGGTCTGATGCCGGTTCACTGAATATTCAACCCGGACACGATGCCGTTGACGATGGCACGGAGCCGTTGCCAATGGGCGCCACGCCAATACACTTTGGCGCAGTCATCGCATTGATAGAACGTATCGATGGCACGCCACGTCTCGCCTGGCACGCGCTCGACGACCGCGTCCTTTTCAACTGCGCGCAGCAAGCCGTTGCATTTCATACAACGGCGAAACGGTGCGACGTGCGATCCGAGGTCGATGCGACGGGCCACTTCGTGCACCTGTTCATCGGCATCCGATGCATGAATGTAGATCCCGTGATCGACCATGCCGCGTTTGAGCAGACCCCGGTCGCGGGTGAGCAGAATACGGTGTTCTGCCTTGCTGATGGCCGCCAGTTCTTCATCGTCGAGGCTGTTGTTGTACCGGCAATCCAGGCCGAGCAGGCGCAGGTAGCGCGTCAGTTTTCCAAGGTTTACATCAGCGACGAATCGCGGATGACGAAGCGGTGGACGGCCGAGGCGCGACACCGACGTGATGTCCAGTGCCTCGAAGCACGGGTACACGCTGATACGGTTACCATCACGCACGAGGCGGTCAAAGCCGGTCGATTCACCATTGACGAGGATCAAATCGATCTCGGTGTGCGGCACACCTTCGGACTCGATCAGGTCCTTGACCGAGCGCCGCTCGGCATACGTGGCCGTATACGTGCGCTTCCGGTTTTCCAGCGGCAGAAAATCGTTCAATTCTTCGTAGAATCGAAGCGTGACGTTAAACATGAAGGCTGTACCTAATCGGTTGGCGTCTGCCCGACGCAGGTTTATGATAAACTCAGGCAGCTCCTGTTGCCAGCGAATCAGTGAGGGCAAAAGTTCCCGTTGCCCGACCATCCAACCCTCCCAATGCTGGTAAATTTATTAAGGGAGAATAGACATTTGCGGACGCCCCACGCCGTGAACGGCCGCGAAAAATAACGCGGTCCCGCCGCGGCGGGACGCCGTTCGGCGATCGGGACCTACTTGGTTCGCCGGGCACTCGACCATATCCCGGAAATTTGCCAGCATTGTCAAGGATCGTATGTCCAAAGCATTCAAAGACTGGGCGATCGTCTGCGAGGCTCTCGGAACCGGGAAACAGAGCATCATTCTGCGTAAGCGCGGACTGCGCGAAAGCCGCTTTTGCTTCAAGTTGGGCGAGTTTTTCCTCTTCCCCGGACATTTCCATCAGCAGCTGAAGAAGACACGGGTCCCGGCAGGTCTGGCGATTCCCGAAGCAACCGACGGCAAAGTAGAGATCCGTTACCTGGCGCGCCGCGATTGGTCGGCCGTGGTGCTGGAATGGCAACGTGTCGCAGCGCTGCAGCCACATCACATCTGGACCGACGCCGTCATTCGCGAGCGTTTCGACTACGACGGTGAACTGGCCATCAATCTTGCCTGTGTTCGGGTTTATCGCCTGGAACCGGTCTGGCGGCTCGACGACTTGCCGGTGTTCGGCGGCTGCCGTTCCTGGATCGATCTGCCGCCGATGCCCAAAGGGACTTGCCTTCAGCCGGTCCTGAGTGATGAGCAGCACCAAGAAATCTCCCAAACCATCCGTGCGATAGCCAAGCCGACAGAGGCATGATTCCAGCAAGATGATCAGGGAAAAACACCGAGCACTATCCTGAAAATTTAATCATTTTTCCCGCCTTGACGGGATCCTCTTCGGAGCGTCCTGGCGCGCCGCGCCGAAGCCGAGCGAAGGCGGATCCTCGAAATCGCGTCCGAATCGAGAACGAGGACGATGTTTTTCTGCCTGCCAAAACTGACAGCGCCAGAACCTCGGTGAACAGTCAACACACACGCCCAACCCCCGATCTCCAACCACCCACCACCAATCTCGAATCCCGAGTCCCCGATCCCAAATCCAATGACCCAAATTCAAAATTAATTATTACCGATTATTAGTCAAAGGATTTTGGGACGTCGCACTATCCTGGATTATTTATGAATATTCCCGGCTATACCGAGACCGGCGGGGGCGGCCGGTCTTCGTCCCCCGCACTTCGCCGCAAATCGCGGCTGCGACGGGCATTGGCAATGATCAGCTCAAGCAGGAGAAAGGCAAGCAGCGCCCATGCTACGGGGCCACGCAGGTCCTTTATCATGCCGGCGACCGCCGCGTCGGCGTCGCCAGTCGCAGACGGAGCGTTGATGCCAGGCATGAGGTGGCCGATGGTCTCGACCGCATGAACGGGGTGAGGGTCGGATTCCATGCGGGTGAAATTGAGCTCGACCGGAATTTTGTCGACGACATAGACGCCGGGCGTTGTTGGAATCTCGGTCGATTCCCGGATTCCGGCGGATATCAGCTTTTCTTCGAAATTATCGCCGATGACAAGTGAGAGGACGTCGCGATCCTGTTGACCGCGCTCGTACTCGACAAGCCGATGTATGAGCGGCAGGAACGATTGGGACATAGGAAATTCACTCCACCCCGAACTCCGCCCCATAGCCGGTGACAGGCCGATAGCGAAGGTGAAGAGGACGCCTTTGCCGACATCTTCCTGGATCAGAAAGGGCGTGTCGGCGTCGGTTGCCAGCAGCACCTTGCCGGCGTTCGGGGCACGGAGCTTGCCGAGCTTGTAAATCGGAAATAACAAAAGGTCGCCGGGCTCATCGCGGAAAATCGAGACAACCGACGATCCCTCGTGGATGAGGTTGATGGAAAACGATTCGAGTTGGTCAATCTGGCCCATGAATCCGAGGAACCGGACGCGCGACATCTCGGCGTGATTGAGTTTCGGGATGTTGTCGGCAGCTTTCTTGCCCGGGACATAGACGATTGTGCCGCCGTTGTTGAGATACTCCTTGATCACATCCATCTCCATTTCCGCCAGCGCGTTGATCGAGTCGAGGAGAAAGATGCACTGGAATTGATCCGGTGCATACTCCCAGAACAGATCCGTAAAGCCGATCATGACTTCGTACTTGGTCGTACCGGGCACGTATGTCGTCAATGCGTTGCGCAGAAAAAACGTTTCCAGTCCTTTCGTGCTGCTGTCCTTTTCATCGACGATAATCGCAACCTTGACGGGTGGCCGCGGTCCAATCCAGAAGTGGAAGCTGTTGTCAAGCTCATAGCCCTCCGATAAATGCAGATCGGCAACGGCCAGATTGGTCGACAGATTCTCCAGATCAAAGATGAATTTCTCCGTATACTCGCCGCGAACCGTGATTTCGCGTGTCGCCGAGACGTCGCCCGCACGGACGCTGAGGCGGGCCTTAATCGGCTCGAGGCCATAGTTTCGAACCTGGGCCGTGGCCCGCAGCCGCTTCGACTGTCCGCGCACAAAGATCTCCGGGTAGACATCGAGAATGGCCAGGTTGCCGGGTACGGACTCATGCGGATTGACAATTTCGAAGTTGATATTCTGGCTCAGGCGCGGCAGACCTGCCGGCGACCAATCCTGCTTCTGAAGATCGGTAAACACATAGACCGTCTTCCGCACCGTCTCATCGGGTGTGAAGAGGGTGTCGAGCTCCTTGAGGGCTGTATAATGGTCGCCCTGCAATGGCGTCGGTTGCAGCCCGTGCAAGGTCGCCGTCAATTCCTCGGGGAGCGTGTCGAATTTGTGCAGGACTTCGGCGCGATTGGATGAGGCGATGAGCGCGAAGCGTGCTGTCGGGTTAGCGGCACGAATACGATCGGTGGTCTCTTTGACAAACGCGGCGGTATCCACGGCAGTCATGCTCGCCGACAGATCACAAAAGAATACGATCTCCTGCGCCGTCTCAGTGAACGACACCACCTTCCGCAGCAGAATAGGTCCGGCAAACAGCAGGACGATCAGGGCGAGGATGGCCAGCCGGGTCAACAGCGTCCAGATGTCCCGAAGTCCTC
>CAUZRT010000204.1:0-6153 GCA_963582235.1 Lentisphaeria bacterium | reverse complement strand
ATCGCTACGGTTGGATACGGGCCTCGCTTACCTTGACGGGGCAGCACAGGATAATGTCGTTGAGACCGTTGAACTAATCGATCATCTGATCGATGGT
This sequence comes from Lentisphaeria bacterium, assembly GCA_963582235.1. Taxonomy (GTDB): domain Bacteria; phylum Verrucomicrobiota; class Lentisphaeria; order JABSQK01; family CAJWLW01; genus CAUZRT01. Next base: position 6,056 of record CAUZRT010000204.1, on the reverse strand, counting down.
CAGATCGAGATCGGCTGGTGTGACTTTGTGATGAAGGTAGTTCAGAAGTGACAAGCCAACGTGACAATAAAAGGCGTGGACGGTGATCTTGCTGTCTGTCCTGTGATACATGGGGTACCAGGCACAATGTTCGCCGTTTTTCATTGAACGGAATTTATGATCGATTTTTCTCTACCCAATTATAGGCATCGACAATTTGTTCGCCGTCCCAATCCACCCGATTTGTAGCCAGGACTGTGCGGCCGATTTCGGTTATTGAGCAAATCGATCAGTTCGGTGTTGTCCGCATGGAATTGGAGCGACCAGCTGTTGTCATCATTTTCCTCAAGCTGGTAGATCTTGATAAGGGCATTAAGCCATTGAGCAGATCGGATGACCTTAAGTTTTTTTCTCTATCGCTTCTTTTTCCCACGGTCGTTTTTTCGGCGGCTCCCGTAGCCGATCGATGACGCATTGCAGATTTTTTATTCGGCCCGCGTTCCGAATGGCTTGCATATTGAACGCCTCACCGTCTATAAGAAGTCCGTTCTGTTCTTTTGTCCATTCGGTATTTATTTCAGCTGTAACAAACTATCGAGAGGAACTTTCAATGAGCCGTAGAAGCAGCGATCTTCGACTGGTAGTCGTAACGGCGAGCCTGCTGGCGGGCGGCTGCAACTCGACGCGGCATGAATCGGCAGATGTGGCGCATGACCTGGCGCGCCAGGTGGCATCGGCGTACCACTTCAATCGTTTCTACAGCATCGAAGCAATACGCTATACCTTTAATGCGCGAGCCGATCGAAAATGGACCCGACGCTCCTGGATCTGGGAGCCTGCCAAAGATCGCGTCACCTTCAAGGACTTCGATCCGAACCGCGAAAAAACGAAACTGACTTACGACCGTTCAGAACTGAGTGACGCATCGGACCCAACCCTGAAGGAAATCGATCACTGGTTCATAAACGATCAGTATTGGCTGCTGTTTCCCTATCATCTTATCTGGGACCAAGGTCTGCAGCTGAATTACAAAGCCGGTGTCACAACTCCGATTAAAGGTAAGAGCTGCAGTCGCCTGACCGTCACCTACCCCGACACCGGCGGCTACACACCCGGCGACATTTACGAGCTCTACTTGACGCATGGGGGCAGCATACGCGAGTGGGTATTCCGCAAGGGCAGCAATCCCAATGTCACGCGTATAGCGACCTGGAAACGGCACAGAAAGGTGGGGCCGCTGCGATTGTCCCTGGATCATCGCAGCGACGACGACTCGTTCCGCGTCTGGTTCTCACATGTGGGGGTGAAACGCAAGGGCGGGCGCACCTGGGAAATCACCCGTGAATGAATGACCAGTTTTCAGTGTTCAGCGACGTTCTAGCGCTGCCGGTTGGTGGCGGGCAGAAACCTATCGCGTTTCCCGCCTTGGGGGGTCCTCGTCCGCAAATCGATAACGAGGACGAGCAAGTTTCAAAGAAGTCTCCAATTTCCAATTTTTCAGCCTCAGGCTGATCCCGTGAGAAACGTTGTCCCGTCCCAACGGGACTCACGTCCGCCTTGGGCGGAAACCGACGTAGCTACCCGGGCGAAGTCGGTCCCCATTCTCTACTCTTTCCTGCATTCCTCCAGGAACTTCCGGAAAGCCTCGATATAGTCTTCACCGCCGACAATGTACGTCTCGTTATGCCCGGCATTGGGCACGTCATGAAACCTCTTCGGTTCCGGCGCAGCGTCAAAAAGGCGGCGTCCCAGACGATACGGAACCACCTCGTCCTTCGGCCCGTGGACGAAGAGCTTCGGATAGTGGACCGCACCGATCTTGTCGATCGAATTCATCTTTGTGCGCACGAGGAAGCGCGGCACGAACGGCATTGTTGCCGCGGCCATGTCGGGGATGGATGTGAAGCTGGATTGAACAATCAAGCCGGCCGCCTGCACCTGACTGGCCAGATCGACGGCCGGCGCGCCGCCGAGGGACTTGCCGAAGATAACGATCTGATCGGGACGCCAGCCACGTTCCGTCAGCAGGTAGTCCCATGCGGCCCGGGCATCGCGATACAGTCCCTCCTCCGAGGGCCGACCACCGCTGCGACCGTAGCCGCGATAATCGATGATCAACACCTTCGCCGGCAGCGTCATGAGCATAACGATGAGATCGTAGCGGTAGGAAAGGTTGCCGGCATTGCCGTGAAACCACAGAATGACCGTATCCGCCGGGACCTCCTCCGCTTCGTCCGCTCCGATCGCGACATGCGGCACACAATACCAGCCGTGGATCCGGACGCCGTCGGAAGACTGCATCCAACAGTCCTCGGTCTTCGGAAATTGCCGCCCCTGCAGATACGCCTTATTCGGTGCCCAGACGCCGTCGGGATATCGCGTCGGAAAATAGATAAAGCTGTTCTCCAACAGCATGAGAACGGCAAGAAAACCGACGAAGACAAGGACTACAAGAACAATCAGGTGCAAGATCAATTTCAGCCGGGCACGCTTTTGCACCGGCAGGCCGCGATCGCCGGTGGCAGGTGATGGAGCATGGACAGTGGACAATGGAACAGTTGCTTGGACCCGGCCATGTCGCCGGGTCCAAGCTTTGTACGTCTCGAAGTTTTGTCCTCGGGACGAAGCTGGAGAATATGGGTCGGGAAGGCGGAAACTGCCAGTCTCAGCCAGTCGGGCAATCGCTGGCCAGTTGCCCGCGAATGGCCGAGATTTCGGCGTCGGTAATGTCAAGGGAACGAACATAGGCCTCGATCGCACCGTTCATGTCCGGCCCCCATCGGCCCGATAAATCAAGCGCCGTCAGCAGGTTTTTAAATTCCATGGACTGGTGCGACCGCTCACCCCAGATCGACAGGGATGTCAGTTCGAAATCCTGAATGAGATGTTCGAGGCGCACCCCGAGCAAGCCGTTGAGAAGGAATGCAACCGTTCCGGCACGGTCGGCCCCGCCCCAACAGTGAAAGATGATTGGATAATTCACGGCGTCGGCGAATACTTGAAACACCTCGCGGAACGCCGGCTTGTAACCTTCCTCCGCGATACTGTCATAAGGCAAAATCGGCGCGCTGATCCACTTAACCCGTTGCGTATCCAGAGCCGGACTCGGATCCTCGACCGGACTGCGGAAATCCAGATCGGTACAAATATTCAGCTCGTCCAGCAGCGTCCGCCGGCCCGCGTCACTGAGCTCGAAATGACCGTTCATCTCGGAACTGCGATAGACCAGGCCCTGGCGGACAACACGATTGCCCGGTAGCGGCCAGCCGCCAAGATCGCGAATATTGGTCATCCCGTCCACTCCGATCCAGCGCGGCATTGCGTTGCTCGTACAAAAGCTCAGCACCGGTGATTCGGCGATTCGACGACCCGCATGGTAGGCGGTTACTTACCAGTAATACCGCGTGCCGACAAACAGATTGGAGATCTCACACCGGGTCTCCGTCAGGTTTTTCTCGACCCGTGCGTCGCCATTCAAGCCGGACTCTCTTCCCATGGCAAGTTCGTAGCCGATCGGCGACGCTGCTGTGGCGACTGGTTGCCACGAGAACAGGACGCCGCGCGGTCCGCTTTGATCCTCCGATACGGCATCCAGATCATTCCAGAAAATCGGCTCCACGGCGGCCCCGATCTCCGTGCCGTCGACAGCGATCTCCGGTTCGGGCGGCCATGGATACGACTGCAAAGGCTTCGATACGCTGCCATCTTCCGGGGTGATGAGACTAATTACTTCCATGTTCACCGTGATGCTAATAGTGTGAGTTTACAAATTCCCAATGCCTTGTATCGCAGGATTCGTGCCGGAAAACTTGCCTCCGGTCAATGCTAATACCTGAAGGAAGGGGTGTATTTCCGGCGATCCAGCGCCGTAATGATCGCCGCAGCCCTTGAAATTCTCCTTGAGAAATTGTAAATTGGAACATTAAAGTACGTCATATTATTTGTTCGTCGCCGGCTCGGGAACCGGCGAATCACGATCAAGTTTCTGTGGAGATTTAATGATATGCCTGCGGTACAGGATCTGACTCAAATCGAAAAAGACAAACTCGAGATCGATCCCAAGTTTGACTTCCGTAAGATCGCCCAGCGACCGTTCGAAGATATCACGACCAACGAGATCGGGATGTTCAAGTGGTGTGGTGTCTATCACCAGTTGCAGAAAGGGTTTTTCATGATCCGCCTGCGCGTGCCGGGCGGTCTGATGACGTCCGAACAAGTGGAACGGGCCGGCGATCTGGCCGATACTTTTGGGCAAAGCCTCCTTTGCATCACCACACGGCAATGCCTGCAGTTTCATTGGATCCGCAAGGAAGACATTTACAAGGTCATCGAAGGCATGGAAGAAGTCGGCGTGCTGACCCAGAATGCATGCGGCGACGTGTCGCGAAATGTGGTGACCTGCTCGCTGCAGGGCGTCTGCCCGAACGAAATCGGTGACACCAGGAAAATGTTGGACGCCATTGCCGACCATCCCGAGATTCTCGAACACCAGCGAAACCTGCCGCGCAAGCACAAGATCAGCGTCGCCGGCTGCGGCCGCGCCTGCGGCCAGACGTTGATGAACTGCCAGGGCTGGTATCCGGTCACCCGTAAGAAGAAGAACGGGTCTGCCGAAATCGGCTGGAAGTATCATGCCGGTGGCGGCCTCGGCGCTCGGCCGTACATGGCAAAGCCCATCTTCGACTGGGTGCCTGAGGAACTCGTTGTAGGCGTCACACTAGCGGCCACAGAAATCTTTCGACGGCATGGTAACCGGCGCAAGCGAGCGTACGCCCGCCTGAAAATCCTCGTCGACCGGCTGGGGCCGAAGGGTTTCGGCGACAAGGTCCTGGAACTCATGCGCGAACGGGGTATAACGGGGCTTCGACGCATTAAGCGCGCTCAGGGCCCGGCCAATGTTGGCGACATGTTTCTGGACGGCCAGATGGTGATCGCCCAGAAGCAGAAAGGCTTTAACACAGTGCGTGTCATCATTGAACGTTCGGAATTCAGCGGCGAGCAGGCCCGGCAGTTCGCCGCCTGGGCACTGAAATACGGCAACGGCGAGATTATGTTCACCAGCCGCCAGAATCTGGAATTGCGATTTGTCCCAGATGCCGAACTCGAGGCGCTGGTGGCGAAGATCAAGAAAGCCGGATACACCACAGAGGGATACGAACGAATTCCCGACTCCGTCGCCTGTGTCGGAACGACCATGTGCAATCTGGCTGTTTCCGATACGCCCAATACCTACCGGCGCATTGCCAATGAGCTCGGCAACGATCGCAAATTGTGGCAGACCGTCGGGCCGCTGCGCATCAACATGAACGGCTGTCCCAATGCGTGCGCCCAGCATTGGATCGCGGACATCGGTCTGCGCGGCACGCGAAAACGTGAAGAGGTCGGTAGTGACGAAGGTTACAGTGTCTACGTCGGCGGCAAGCTTTCCGGTGCCGGACACATCGCCGAGTATGTCTGCGACGTTGTCTCGGCCGACGTCGTGCCCGTCATCCGGCAGATGTTGAACCTCTATCTCAAAAACCGCAAAGACATCACCGAGACCTTCGGCGACTATACGCGGCGGCTGGGCGGCGGGAAAATCGGCGAACTGCTCGGCGCCGTACCGGCCGATGATGAACCGGTCAATGTGCGCAATCTGCGACTTGAACCGATTATGAGGAAAGTATTTAAAGATGCCGCGCGGATCAAAAAACAGTAATCGCGACAAGATCCGGGAAGCGAAGAAACTTCTCCGGAAGAACGAAAACGATGCTGCCATCGACGTTCTCCGCTCGAAGGAAGCGCCCAATGACGCGGAGTTGTGTGCCCTGCTGGCGCAGGCCTACTTTCAGCGCGGCGATACCCGTGGCGACGTCTATTCCAGTCATTACTTCGCCCGCCGTACGCTCGAACTCGGCAAGGACGACACCGATATCCAGGCGTTACTGGCCTTGACCTCCTTTAAAAAGGAGCAGTATGGCGAAGCCGTTGAAGCATTCTCAGCCTTCGTTACCAAGGACTCCCCGGCCACCAGCCAATTCATGTACGGGATGGCGCTGATCTATGACGAGCAGCCGGCCAAGGCGCGGCGATGGATC
>CAUZRT010000203.1:0-6156 GCA_963582235.1 Lentisphaeria bacterium | reverse complement strand
CTGTCCACTCCGTGGCGGATCGCTGACGGTAGCACTTACGGAGTCGTAACTTGAATGAAGAAACGAAATCCTACGGACGTCAAACGTAAGTAGGACCGAAAATTCCCAATGCCGGGCTAACCGGGCTGGAATGGAAATTGCGAGTGTTCAAATTTAGGAACGACTGGAGGTCATCCGGACTGGCTCGTGGATCATCTTTTGAGTAAACCTGCGACGACACGCAGGATTGACAGTTTCAGGCGAAATCCGTATGGCGTCGGACAAAACGGCTCTGAAACGCTATAACCACCTGGGTGTTAATTTGTTAGTGATCTTCTCACATTTGGTCAGTGACCAATATGTTGGAACCAAGGCAGTGATTAGAGCATCTCAACTATTAGCTTGCGCCGCACCACAGGACCCGATAATCTTACCGCTTTCACTGCCTTTCACCCACTTATGAAAGATCGAATTGCAATAATCGAAGGGCTGCGAACGCCAATGTGCAAGGTTGGGGGGGTATTCGACAAGGTCCCGGCCGCCGATCTGGGTGCGTTCGTCGTCAAGGAAGTCGTGGCCCGAACTGACGTGCCGACGGAGCGGATCGATGAGCTCATCTTCGGCAACGTTGCCCAGCCCAGCGATACGCAGAATATCGCTCGTGTCATCGCACTCAAAGCCGGACTGCCTACGGATATGCCTGCCTTCACCGTTCATCGCAATTGCGGTTCCGGCAGCGAGGCGTTGACGACCGCAGCGAGCAAGATCAGAGCCGGCGAAGGCGAGGTCTTCATTGTTGGCGGCACGGAGTCGATGAGCAACATTCCGCTGCTGTTCAACAAGAAGATGCAGACCTTCTTCGGCCATCTGGCGGGCGCCAGATCGATCGGCCGCAAGCTTAAGACCTGCCTTTCCTTCCGTCCCGAATTCCTGAAACCGGTCATCGGTCTCGTTGACGGCCTGACGGATCCGGTTTGCGGGATGATCATGGGCAAGACGGCGGAAGTCCTGGCGCGGGAGTTTCATATTGGGCGGGAGGAGCAGGACGAGTTTGCGCTTCGCAGTCATCAGAAGGCAGTTGCGGCCATGGAGCGCGGCGTGTTGGTCAAGGAGATTGTGCCGACCCCGGTACCGCCCGACTTCAAACATATTCAGATGCAGGATGACGGACCGCGGGCGGACCAATCACTGGAGGCACTGGCAAAACTGAGGCCCTACTTCGATCGCGTCAACGGCACGGTCACTGTCGGCAACGCCTGCCCCCTGACGGACGCGGCCGCCGCCATGCTTGTCATGAGGGAAGAGAAGGCAAAGGAGTTCGGCTATGAACCGCTCGGCTATCTGCGTGCTGCCGCGTATACCGCGCTCGAGCCCCATCGGATGGGACTTGGCCCGGTGTATTCGACGGCCAAAGTTCTCGATAAAAGCGGTCTGAGCATGAAGGACATCGATCTTATTGAACTCAACGAGGCGTTTGCGGTCCAGGTCATCGCCAACGAGCGTGCCTTTGCCTCGGACGAATTCGCACGCCGGTACCTGGGGCGTGACGCACGGGTCGGTGAGATCGATCCGGAGATCCTGAACGTAAACGGCGGCGCCGTCGCCCTCGGACATCCCGTTGGGACGACCGGAGCGCGCCTCATTATTACGGTCCTCAGAGAACTGCGCCGCCGCGGCAAATCCATCGGTCTGGCGACCATGTGCATCGGCGGCGGTCAAGGCGGCGCTCTGTTGCTCGAAGCGGCCTGAATGGGGGAACCGGGACAACCGCTAACCAGCCTTCTCCACATCGCGCCGATCCGTCAGCCGTCATCCGGCGGATGACGGAGACGGAGAGTCGGGACGGCGGGCAGGGCGAACTTGAACAAGAACGTTATGAACAACGCATTCACATTATCCGTCGACGACCGCGGGGTCGGCCGCCTGGTCTTCGATCTGCCGGGGGAAAAGGTCAACAAGCTGACAACACCCGTCATGCGTGAGCTCGACCGGCTGCTGGACGAACTCGTCTTGCGGTCAGACATCCGCGCGCTGGTCATACTCAGCGGCAAGGAGGACGTCTTTATCGCCGGCGCCGACATCGCAGAGATCGCCGACATTCAGAGCTCCGAGGACGCGGAAGCGAAATCCCGCGAAGGTCACGCCATACTCGACAAACTCGCGGCCCTGGCTTTTCCAACCATCGCCGTCATTGACGGCGCCTGCCTGGGCGGCGGCCTCGAATTCGCACTGGCCTGCACCTATCGTGTTGCGACCGATAATCGCACGGCCTCGCTGGGGCTTCCGGAAGTCAATCTCGGTATCATTCCGGGATTCGGCGGGACGCAGCGACTGCCGCGCCTGATCGGCCTGCCAAACAGTCTCAAGATGATTCTGACGGGCAAACTCGTCAACGGGCGTAAGGCTTGGAAGCAGGGCCTTGCCGATGCCTGGATCACTACGGAGTTCATGACGGAGCAGGCCGAACGCTTCGTTGCCGACATTCTCACCGCCGCGGGGCGGCGGCGTGTCGAATCCCGGCGTCGCGGCAGTGTCTGGCGGCGTTGGCTGCAGCAGCAGAATCCACTGGCCCGGTGGATAATTTTCCGACAGGCAGAGAAAAACATTCGCAAAAAGACGAAGGGGCATTATCCCGCGCCCTTGCAGGCGCTGGCGGTCGTTCGGCGGACTATGGGCGGTGGACTTGCTGCGGGACTGCGGATCGAAGCCCGCGAATTCTCGCAACTGGCTGTCACGCCCGTCTGCAAGAACCTGATCGGGCTGTTCTATGCCCAGGAGCGGCTGAAGAAGGATCCCGGCATCCCGGTTGGAGCGGTGTCCAATGCCGGAAACGGCAGAGAACCGCCGACGATCGGCAGCGCCGGTGTCCTCGGGGCCGGGGTCATGGGCGGCGGCATCGCCTGGCTTTTTTCCAATTCAGACATTTCCGTACGCCTGAAGGATATCAGCTGGGAAGCGATTGGCAAAGGCTACGAGACGGCAGCCAAGGTGTACCGGGCCCTGAAGCGGCTCAGAAAGGTCGACGACCGTGAAATCAGCCTGAAGATGCATCGGCTGACGGGCACCACCGAATTCACCGGCTTCAAGCGTCTTGACATCGTCGTCGAGGCGGTGGTCGAGAATCTTGACATTAAGACGAGCGTCTTAACGGAACTCTGTGAGCATGTTTCCGATGACACGATCATCGCCAGCAATACATCCACATTGTCGATAACCGAGATGGCGAAATCCGTGCGCCGGCCCGAGCGGTTCATCGGTATGCACTTCTTCAATCCGGTCAACCGTATGCCGCTCGTCGAAGTCATTCCCGGCGAGCAGACCGACGCTTGCACCGTGGCGACGCTGGTGACGCTGGCAAAGAAGCTGAAGAAAACGCCGATCGTCGTCAAGGACAGTCCCGGATTTCTCGTCAATCGGCTTCTGCTGCCGTATCTGAACGAGGCCGTATTCATCCTTCAGGAAGGTGGCGAGGTCGAGCAGATCGACAAGGTCATGGTCGACTTCGGCATGCCCATGGGACCGCTGACACTCATAGACGAGGTTGGCATCGACGTTGCCTTCAAGGCCGCCGCCATTCTGGCCGGTGCGTTCGGGTCCCGAATGCGAATCGCCGAGCTGCTTCAGATTCTCTCTGAGGACGAGCAGTTGCTCGGCAAGAAAGGCGGCGTGGGTTTTTACCTTCATGACGGTAAGAATCGTGAGTTGAATCCGCTCCTGCCTGACATTCTCGACAACTATCGGCACAGCGCCTGTATGGGCACGCGCCACGTGTCGAATCATGAGATCCGCGATCGGATGCTGCTGACAATGGCCAACGAAGCCGGGCGTTGCATTCGCGAAGAGATCGTCGCCTGTCCCGAATACCTTGACATGGCCATGATCCTCGGCACCGGGTTCCCTGCATACCGCGGCGGCATCCTGCGCTATGCCGACGAGGTCGGCATAGATCCGATGGTATCACGAATGTCAGAGCTCACCGATCAGTATGGCGAGCGATTTCAACCGTGCGCCCTGTTTTCCGAGATGAGCCAGACACGCGTTGGATTTTATACTGCGTAACTCGCTGGACAATCAAAATGAAACTATCCGACAATGCTGAAAAACAACGGTCGCTGGAGTTAGCCGAGGAGTCGCGCGAAAAGGAATGGCTTCATCCCAGTTTCGTCGCCGAACTCTTTAAGGGCGCCTTTCGCTGGGACCTGGTTCATCCGTTTCCTATGCAGTCCACTGAGGACAAGCGCATAGGTGACGACTATCTCGAAAAGCTCGAGCGATGCGTCAAAGAGCATATCGATCCGAATGAAGTCGATCGCACCTACCAGATTCCGGAAAAAGCCATGCAGGCGTTGGCCGAGCTCGGCTGTTTCGGCATGAAAATCTCGAAGGAGTACGGTGGCCTCGGATTCTCGCAGATCAACTACAGCCGGGCCATTGCCCTCGTCGGTAGCTATTGTCCGTCGACGGCCGTTCTGCTTTCCGCGCACCAGAGCATCGGCGTACCGCAGCCGCTGAAACTGTTCGGCAACAAGCAGCAGAAGGAAAAGTACCTGCCCCGTCTCGCCAAGGGCTCGATTTCCGCGTTCGCCCTCACAGAGCCGGAGGTGGGGTCCGATCCCGCGAGAATGCGGACTGAGGCGACGCCGTCAGCCGACGGCTCGCATTACACGATTAACGGCCTAAAGATGTGGTGCACCAACGGGCCCATTGCCGATATTCTCGTTGTCATGGCGCGCACGCCGCCAAAGATCGTTAAGGGCAAGGAGAAAAAGCAGATCACGGCATTCATTGTGGAATCGTCGATGCCCGGCTTTGAGGTCGAGCACGTGTGTTCGTTCCAGGGACTGCATGGCATCATGAACGGAGTGATTCGATTCGACAATGTGAAAGTGCCGGTCGAGAATGTCATCGGCGAGCCGGGCATGGGATTGAAGATCGCCCTTGTCACGCTTAACGGCGGCCGCTTGGCGCTGCCGGCCGCGTCCTCGGCCGTCAACAAACTGTGCCTCAGGTTCAGCCGCAAGTGGGCCGCCGAGCGGACGCAGTGGGGGCAGGCGATCGGCAAACATCAGGCGATCGCCGACAAGCTCGCCAAGATGGCGGCGACCACCTTTGCCACGGAAAGCGTCACCTGGCTGGCGTCGGCGTTTGCCGATCAGGGGCGGATGGACATTCGGCTCGAGGCGGCAATGGCCAAATATTTCTGCACCGAGGCCGTCTGGCAGGTGGTTGACGATGCCTTGCAGATTCGTGGCGGCCGGGGTTACGAAAACGCCGAGTCACTTAAAGCCCATGGCGAAGATCCGATACCGATCGAACGCATTCAGCGGGACATTCGGATCAATCGCATCATCGAAGGAACCAGCGAAATCATGGGGCTGTTCATCGCCCGTGAGGCGATGGACATGCATTTTCGGAATCTGATGCCATTGATGGACGATCGAAAGGACATCGTGGCCAAACTGAAACAGGCCCTGAAGACGGTGGGTTTCTACAGCGCCTGGTATTCAAAGCAATGGATTTACCTGCCCCATGCCAACGGCACGGCGCATTTATCGGCGGTCAACCGGCGGCATCTTACTTTTATCGAACGATCAGCAAAGAAACTGGCGCGCCGCCTCTTTCACGTCATAGCCAGATACCGGCAGAAGCTCGAGAAGGAACAGTTGATTCTGTTTCGCTTCGTGGATATCGGTACGCTTCTCTTTGCCATGGCCGCCTGTCTGTCGATGGCGGAGCAAAAGATGACCGAGGACGGCCAGGGGCCCGCCGCTCAAGAGTTGGCCGACCTCTTCTGCCGTGACGCGCGCAAACGCATCCAGCGGCTGTTCCGCGAGACCAAGGCTTATCCCAAGTTGGCCATTGCCAACGTCGGCGAAGGCGTCCTCGCGGGACGCTACGCTTGGATAGAGACCGACATTGTGGATTTCTGATGGCAAACGTAACTTTTCATTCGACGGCATTCGCCCTGAGGATTCTCGAACGACTCGTCAAGAGCAGGTTCAGACTCGACGGCACCGAGCACATCGATAACGACCGGCCGATACTGTATGTCATCAATCATTTCACCCGGGCCGAGACTTTTCTCGTACCTTACCTGATATACAAGCAGACCGGTCATTACGTTCACTCTCTCGCCGACGACTCGCTTTTCAAGGGCAGACTGGCCGATTACTTCCA
>CAUZRT010000202.1:0-6209 GCA_963582235.1 Lentisphaeria bacterium | reverse complement strand
TTCCACCCGGCGAACGGGACAATACGCGCACCGGCAGCAACGTGCCTTTCTTCAATGGGCAGCGAAAGCAGATCGGCCATGTAGACGTCCGCGAAAAGTTGGGGGTTCTGAGGGCTGCACACACCGGATGTTGTAGCCGCCGGTCATGAGTTGAGCCGCACACGCTCAAATCTCTCGGCGTTTAATCAGTGGCCGACCGAAAACCGGCGATTTTCCGATTCGCGTCGGAGGCCCGCCGTCGCTCCAGCCTCAAACTCACGTCTGACGGACCCCCTTCGAACATCGGCGGGTCTCCGCCGTGAGGTTTTCGGTCAGCCACAAAAAAAGCGCCATTGCGGATTTTCCCCGTAATATAAAGTGTTTCGGAAATTGTCAAAGAAAATTGAAATTTCCCCGTCATCGATTACCACAAGAGGCTCTCGAAGGTGTAATTTATGTCAGGTCTCGCAATCCGATTCCCGCGCCGGCGCGCCAATCATTAATATCAATGAAATTTAAAATTCTCGCGGCCGATAAACTCGCCCCGGAAGGCCTGAAATTCATTGAGTCTCAAGCCGACGTGACACTCGTCAACAGGCCGGGGTTGAGTGAGGACGAACTCACCGCCATCATCGGTGAACACGATGGTTTGATCGTACGTAGCGCTGCAAAGGTGACGGCTCACGTATTGGCGAACCCCGGGCAGCTCAAGGCCATTGCCCGCGCCGGCATCGGCGTCGACAACATCGATCTGGAGACCGCGACGGCGAAGGGCATCTTGGTCATGAACTCAGCCGAGGCGAGCACGATTTCGACAGCGGAACATACCTTTGCATTGATGCTGGCGCTGGCACGCGACATCAGCGCCGCACACCGAACCATGACCGCCGGCGGCTGGGACCGAAGCCGCTTTACGGGATCTCAATTGTATGAGAAGACCCTGGGCGTTGTCGGCTTTGGCCGTATCGGTCAGGCCGTCGCCGAACGCGCATTGGCCTTCGGCATGAAAGTGGTTGCCCATGACCCGTTCATCAATGCTGAAACGATGATGGACGGTCAGGTCAAGATGCACCCACGGTTTGAAGATCTGTTGCCGGACGCCGACGTTCTCACCTTCCATGTGCCGCTGAACGACCAGACGCACGGCATGCTGAACAGCAAGACGCTGGCGCTCTGCCGCGAGGGCGTTCGGGTCGTCAATGCCGCGCGCGGAGGTGTGGTGGCCGAGGATGACATTATCGCGGCACTGGATTCCGGCCGCTGCGGTGGCGCCGCCTTCGACGTTTATGAGCAGGAACCACCGGCGCCCGACCATCCGCTACGGTCACATCCGCGGGCAGTGCTCTCACCGCACCTGGCGGCTTCGACAAAAGAGGCGCAGGAAGCCGTCAGCATCAGCGCCGCCAAGTCGTTGTTGACCTATCTGCGCGGCGAGGGGATCACCGGCGCGGTCAATGCCGGCGATGTGCGGGTCGATCTGGATCCCCTGCAGCAGTGTTTCGCCGATCTTGCGAAACGAATGGCCATGCTCATAAGCCCGATGATCACTGAAGGCATTGCCCGCGTCACAGTCGAACTCGTCGGCGCCGAGCTTGCCCATGCGGCGGGCACCATCAATCGCACCGCCCTCGTCAACCTGCTGGCATCACACCTCGACCAAACCCCGAACATTATCAACGTCCAGCACCTTGCAGAACAGCGCGGTATCGATCTGCGGGCCATAACCGTCGATGCCGATCAACGGCACGGCCGCCAGTTGTCACTGGTGATTGAGGGGCCGGCATACGCGGAAAAACAACCTCAGGTGCGACGTATCGTCGGCCGCGTTTACGACGACTTGCGGCCCCGAGTCGTGGATATCAACGGGTATCATATGGACATGATCCCGGCAGGTGTGATGGTGCTGATCCAGAACGATGACCGTCCGGGTATGATCGGTGTTGTGGGCAACGAATTCGGTAACGCCCAGGTCAACATTGCCGACATGGCCCTCAGCCGCCGGGAGCAGACGGCCCTGATGCTCATCAAGGTGGACGAAGAACCAAGTGCCGAAACACTCGCGAGCCTGCGCGGGCGCGACGGTATCCTCAAAGTTGCCATGGTCGCCCTACCTGCTCATAGCCCCTGATCCGCGAGCGCGTTCGGATCGCGCTCCGGGCGTGGTGCATTCCAACAGCACCTATATATTTCACTGGAGAGCATTCGCCGCGGCGCCGTGCAGCCGTCATCCGTCGGCAGACGGAAACGGATTATTACAATTTTAATTCCTGCCGAACGGCAGGAATGTGGGATCCGCCAGCCGGCGGATGCGGACGACATGATGCCAGAGTTTGAAAAGTCGCCCGCCGGGACGCAGCCTCCCATCCGTCAGCTGACGGAAGTGCCGCATACGGCAATCAACCCAATGTTTATTGGGATCAAACACCCAAATATCCAAATACCCAAATACCGAATCCCCCATTCCCCATGTTCTTCTATGGCATCAATCCGGTGATCGAGTCGCTGCAGTCGCTGCATGTGCCGGAGCGGATTTACGTGGCCGAAGGCAAAGCGAATCCCGGAATCAACAAGATCCTAAAGCTGGCTGCGGGCCGGGATGTCCCCATCAAGCGCGTCCCGCGCGTGGACAAGCTCTGTGGCTCACGGGATCACCAGGGCGTGGGCGCCGAAATCGCCGACCTGGGTGTGCGCTCACTGCCCGAGACCGGCTTCGACAGCGATCACATCGTCATGTTCGACGGCCTGCAGGATCCCCACAACTTCGGGGCCGCTTTGCGGGTGTGCGAGGCCTTCGGTTTCCGCACCGTCATATTTCATAAAGGCAATTCCAGCGGCGTCACGGCGGCAGCAGTTAAAGTCTCGGCCGGCGCCGTCTTTCACCTTAGCCTGTATATTTCGAATCTGAACACTGCTGTCAAGAAGCTCAAGCGTGAAGCCTACGCGATTTATTGCCTGGATGGAAAAGGTCCGACGGATGTTTTCCAGCTTCAAGCGGGGCCGAAGTTCTGCCTGGTGATCGGCTCGGAAAGCGACGGGGTGCGTTTCGCAATCCAGCGCCAGGCCGACGCCACTGTTCGCATTCCCATGCACGGGAGAATTGAGTCACTGAACGTTTCCTGTGCCCTGAGCGCCGCACTGGCCGCGATCACAGCACGCGGGCGCTAGTGTAGAGTTCCAGAAATTCTGTACTAATATTCGGCAATAAAAAAAATTCGTTATCCATCTCGTTTAAATCCATTTTGCATGGATTGATGTCACCAAAGTAAGAACGGACGAAGTCGTAATCGATCTGCATTCTGCCGAAGTTATCCCCAAGTTGACAAATGCCAAAATCCCGGAAAAAAATTCCGGGACCGGGCACTAGCTCCTACATATTCGACGGCGGCGGGTAGATCTTTCCGGTTATCCCGGGAAACAACCCGCTTGCGCGCCTGCCAGACGTAAGCCGGATCGAGAATCGGGTCATAATCATAAATAGCCAGGCGCCGGTACCATGAAGGCGACGGTGTCCACGACACCTGTTCCCGTTCTGACAACGGACATAATGACGCCGCTCAACAGTCCCAGAGGGACGCCCTTCCAGACGCCTTCGCGCGACGCGTGGATGCCGAGTTGTCGCGGAATTTCCCCGCGCCCGGTGACAACATTCACAACCCCGCGGAAGAATTTGCGCCACATGGGATCCACATGCCCTTCAACAGGCGCATCGGAAATCATGCCGGAGGCTTCGCCGCCGGCGGGTGAAGCAGGCCCGGCAGTGGCCGTGAGCGCGAACAGGCAACAAAGACAGACGATAATTCTGCAAAGCAGTCCCAAGACAGATTTTGTTTTACGGCCCATAGAAATTAGCTCCGCTTCGCAATTGGGTGACTGGGTGATGTTACCGCTGCAGGCTGTCAATCGTCGTACGGGATGTGCGTTGTCGCGTTTTCGGATTAAACCGGGGTTTCCCGAGTCGCGGCGGAGGCCCGCCGCAGGGTTTTCGTTCAGGCGCTAACTAAGACCAAAGAATTGGTCAGAGTGGGTAAGATTCTGAGACCAGGAATTTCTAACGTCCAACAGCGCGAAGCGCCACTTTTTTCGCGGGAACCGCGAAAAAAGTCAGATCCTGCCGTTGTTGTTACATTACTGATACAACGCGTTGATGCCGTACCGATACGCACCAATTAATATTGATAAGTATAAAACACCGCACCGCGATTTTCAACGACGTAGCCGGGTGATTCCCCGCGACCACGTGTCGCAGAGGTTGTGTGCGTTCTGATTCCGTAATACGTGCGGACCAACCCGGCGAAATTCGTTGTCCGCATTTCGCCAACATGCCGGTATGACACATTTAAGCGCAATGGCATCATTTGACAGCAACCACCAAAAGGCGTTCCAACGCTACGGCTGTCGGGTGCTGCTCACAGGAATCGTTGCGGTCGTGTATGCCCCGGCCCTCGGCTTTCCTTTCACCAACTGGGACGACGGTCAGTTCATCACGAATAATTCGGTCCTGACGTCGCTCTCTCTGGAAAATCTGAAGGCGATCTGGTCGATCGGAGGTATTCCCGGCGAGATGCTCTATATCCCGCTGACGTACACGACGTATCTTCTGGAAGCCGCGTTCGCTTCCCGGTCACCGGTCATTGTCCATCTGGATAACATCCTGCTGCATGTCGGCAATACGTTGCTGGTGTACGGCCTCGTTCGGCAACATGGTGCCAGTCGCCTCGGTGCTCTGACGGGAACGCTCGTTTTCGCCGTCCACCCGCTGCAGGTCGAAGCTGTTTCCTGGGCAATGGGCCGGAAAGATGTGCTGGCAACCTTTCTTGCCCTTCTTTGCCTCAGCTGTTACTGCCGGTTTTCGCGCGATAAAACCTTCGGGTGGTATGCGGGCTCCTTAATCCTGGCAGCAGCCGCTGCCTTGGCCAAGCCGGCTATGTTCGTGCTGCCGCTATTGGTGATTCTCTTCGAACTGCACCGGCATGGCAGCTTCAGACGCGTCAGTTGGCGGGCTGTCGCGCCACTCGCCGGCATCGCAGCAGTTGTCCTGTGGCTCGACTCGATGGTACAGAAGGAAACATATCCAGACGCGCTGCCGCTTGCTTTACGTTTCGCCTGTGTACCCTGGGTGGTTTTTCAATGGTTCAAAAAACTCCTGTTGGTGGCGCCGTTGTCGCCATTTTATCCCTGGCCGCATGGTGATGCGCTGTCGGCGGTGCTTACCGAGGGGGCACTGTTTTTTTTTATTGCGAGCGCCCTGGCGTGGATCATACTACGCCGCCGACGCGATCTGCGCTTCGGTACGTATTTTGCCGTCGTCGCTGCCCTGCCCGCAATTGGCATCGTTGTCGTACAGCGCGAGTTCATTACCGCGGACCGCTACAGTTACTTTCCGATGACCGGTCTGGCGCTGGCCATCGGTGCCCTGGCCGCCTCGCGCCCCGCGGGCATCCGCCGCACGGCCATGGCGCTGACTTTCGTTTGTGTTCTGTTCTGTCTGCCGGCGACCTTACGGCAGGTCGCCGTGTGGCGGCACAGCAGGGCTGTTTGGGAGAACGTGGTGCGACATTTTCCGGATTCGGGTTTGGCCCACAACAATCTCGGAATGGCGTACCTGGATCGGGGTGACAAGGAGACCGCCGCCGCCGCATTCCGGCAAGGCCTGATGACGAGCCCCGGAATCGCCGCGCTTCATAACAACCTCGGACGCATCCTGCTGGACCGGGGGAACCTTGACACCGCGCATCGGGAACTGACCGCCGCCGTGCGTCTGGATGCCGGCGACGCGCGCGCGCCCAAGAATCTGGGGGACCTGTACGCAGCCCAGGGCGACGAGGCGGCGGCGCTGGCGGCGTACCGTCAGTCGATCCGGTTGAAGCCCGACTTCTTCGACGGCCTTCACGCCCTCGGCAACGCGCAGCTGGCGGCGGGACAACTGCGCGAGGCGGGCGAAACATACCTGCGGGCCTTAGAGCTGCAGCCGAGGAATCCATTCATTCAATTCAACCTGGGCCTTGTCCATGACCGGTACGGCAGCAGAAAATCGGCGATCGCGGCATACCGGCATGCTGTCGATGCCCGTCCGGAGTATGTCGAGGCATGGTTCAATCTTGCCAATCTCGCAGCCGAGGAAAGAAACGTCCGTGAGGCGGAGTCCGCCTATCGCCAGGTGCTGCGGCTGCAGCCGCAGCACTGGAGCGCGCGCATCAATCTCGGAAATCTCTATCTCGGTGCGGGCCGAC
>CAUZRT010000201.1:0-6212 GCA_963582235.1 Lentisphaeria bacterium | reverse complement strand
TGATCGTGACCTCGAAAGAATTGTCGTAATGTGGATTCCGTTCGAGGAAATCCGCAATGGCTTCGCCGTCGATCTGTCTGGTCAGTTCCTTGGCAAAGCTTCTGCGTGAATTCTCGGGTATGACTTGCAGCGGCCGCTCGAATGTCGGGCTCTGCAGATAATGAATTTCGTTTTCACTGAAGAGGGCCTGATCCTTCAATCGCTCATCGACGGTCGGCAGCAGCAAGGTATATGTCTTGCCGATTTCCGATGATGAATAAGTGCGGAGAGCACCCTTGATTGCATCCATGGACCGCGACTTTGCGGCGCCCGGCGGCCCAAGAAGAATCCACAGTCGCTTGCCTGCTTCAGCGCCGCGGCTGGCGTTATCGATCTTCTCGACGAGATTTTCTTTGGCCTTCTGCTGCCCGAACACGACATAGGGCCCGACCAGTTCGCCCTCTTCGAAGAACTTGTACCGGTGTTTCACCGGTTTGCCGGGAACGATCGAGTATTCCACGCCGCACGAGAGCAGCATGTCGTGGAGCAGCTGCATCGAATTGCGCGTAACCCACGGCTCTTCCCGTACGAGTCCCAGATACTCGTCGAACGACATGATTCCATCGGCAACCAGTGTTTGCACGGAATCATCCAATAGTTCCTGTAAGGCGTCAATCATTTTCGGTACCTCCCGTTTCCTGCGAAATTCTTGATCCCGATCATTTTAATCACACGGCCGTGCTGTCTTTGTCTGAGGCGGCGTTCATATCGACGTGGCGATCATCGGAGCGCATCCCAGCTTGAATTCTCGACGTCGACCCGATTCGAATTATGCACCACGGTGACCCTCGAAACGGATATCATTCTGGTTGCCCGCGCGGAAATTTCCCCCGGGTCCTGTATATCGGTATAGAATGATTGCCAGGAGGTCGCCTGCTCGAAGGTGACGAATATTGCGCGTCAGGGGCTGCTCATTAGACAGACATCGTTTCAATGGCGGTCGACCCGTCAATAGCAGCGCCGCGAACACGACCCGGCGTCGTACTGGAATACCTTGTGACGCACGTACTGTTCCAGCTTGCGGATCCTTCGATGTGAATTAGCTCACATCGGCGTCTGGAGAATAGCATTGGGTTGCTGACCCCCACGATCCCGCATGCGGGATCGTGGGGGTCAGGTTGAGAATACTACACAAAGCCGCGCCGAAAGCCAAGCTATTCGTACTCGCCCCCCATTTACTTTATGTCGTGTAATCGCGTCACGACCGACCACTTTCCGTCCGGCGTTGCCGGGGGTATATTATGCTTGTGTTCTCTTAATCCAAAGTATAACGAATGCAGGCGCTGAGTGACGACTTTCAGTCCGTCGGCTGGCGCATCCTCGTCCTCAGTCCTGATCCGCAAGAGTCGAGATAGTCCTCGTGCTCGTCCTCGGATACAGTGAAAACTACGTTGACCTCGATCTGGAAATAAAGACTGACGACATCATCGCCATTCGTTTCAAGCTATACGATGAGCGCCCGGAAATGCGCATCGGCCAACGTGCTCTCGAGTTGCCGCGCCAACCGTTTTTCCGATGAACGAATACAATATCGCATTATACCCCGGCGACGGGATTGGTATTGACGTGACGCTCGAAGCCACGAGGGTGCTGAAGGCACTGGAGGAAAAGTTTCAGAGCTTCAGGTTTAACACCGAGGAATTCAACTGGGGCAGCCGGTATTGGCGCCGGACCGGCAAAGTTGTACCGGACGATTTCCTCGACATCGTCAGACCGTTCGATGCCATTTACCTCGGCGCTGTCGGTGATCCGGACAACGTGCCGGATCACATTACGCTCGTGCCGCTGCTGAAGATGCGACAGGAGTTCAATCAATACGTCTGTCTTCGTCCGGCGCGTCTGCTGCCCGGCGTCGACTCGCCGCTGGCCGACAAGGTCGCCGGCGACATCGACATCATGGTCGTCCGTGAAAACTCCGAGGGCGAATACATCAGCCGCGGCGAGATTCGCAACGAGGGGAGGGCAGAGGATCAGGCGCTGCAGACCGCCGTTCACACCCGCAAAGGCATCGAGCGAATCCTGCATTACGCCTTCAAGCTGGCCCGCAGACGGCAGCAGCACGTGACCATGGCGACCAAGTCAAACGCCTTGAAATTCGGCATGGTCTTCTGGGACCAGGTGCTCGAAGACGTGGCGCCGGACTATCCCGACATTCGCTGCGACAAGTGTCACATCGATGCCTTGGCCATGAACTTTGTGCGCTGTCCGGAGAATTACGATGTCGTCGTCGGTTCCAATCTTTTCGGTGACATCCTCAGCGATCTGAGCGGCGCCATCGTTGGCAGCCTCGGCATCACGCCGAGCTCCAACATCAATCCCGAACGGGATTTTCCCTCGCTCTTCGAACCGGTCCACGGGTCCGCGCCCGACATCGTCGGGCAAGGCATTGCCAATCCGGTGGCCGCCATTTTCAGCGCCCAGCTCATGGTCGACTTTCTCGGAGAGACTGCAGCAGCTGCATTACTCGAGAAGGCTGTCCTCGACAATCTCGCCGACGGCGCCGTGCGCACGGGCGACATCGGCGGCACCGCCAGCACAGTCGAGGTCGGCGACGACATCGTCCGGCGGATCCGCGCGGCATGATGGGTATCGGAACTCGACGCAAAGGCGCCCCGTGAGCTTCGCAGCGGGGCAGGTGCCGACGCAAAGATACGTAAAGGGAAAAACGGAGAAATGATCATGCAACCAGCGACGATATCAGCCCACTACTTCAACGGCCAGGCTGTCGCCCCCGAGCGGCTCGGGGAACTGCGGCGCTCCGATGACATCCTCGACGACACGCCGGCATTAAAGACGCGGATGAAGGATGACGGCTATCTCTTTCTGCCGGGATATCTCGATCGCGGCGAGGTGAAGGCGGCGCGACAGACCCTGTGCGATCGACTCGCGGCGGCCGGCGTGTTCGATTCGTCATATTCAGCCATCGAGGCCGTAGCCAAGCCTGGCATCAGAGTGGACATGTTGCCTGGGATTGCGGAAAATAACCCGGAACTGGATCGCGTGCTGCACGACGGTCCGATGATCGCCTTCTTCACCCGCTTCCTCGGCGGCCTGGTCCGACACTTCGATTATACCTGGGTGCGTGTCAAGTCACCCGGCCCGACGCCGACAAATCCGCACTACGACGTTGTCTACATGGGGCGGGGGACACATCGACTGTTCACGGCCTGGACCCCGTTCAGCGACTGTCCTTATGGCATGGGCGGTCTGATCATTCTCGAGAATTCGCATAAGCACAGTGAACTCCGGAACACCTACGGTCGGTTTGACATCGACACCTTTTGTGAGAATGCCGAAGAAATGGAACGTGAGGGTCGGCAACGAAAGGACTGGAGCGCCTTCGGCGGCCAATTGTCCGACGACATCTTTGCGGTGCAGAAAGAGTGGGGCGGACGCTGGCTCACTACGGAGTACGCAATGGGTGATGTGCTCATCTTCAGCATGTACACGCTGCATGGCAGTTTCGACAACATGACCGACCGTATCCGTCTCTCCACCGATACGCGTTACCAGCTTGCCGCCGAGCCCGCCGACCCACGCTGGATCGGTCCCGATCCCCCAAAGCATGGGCCCAACGCCAAGCGCGGCCTCATCTGTTGAAATAAAATAATTTTATTTTCTAACAGATCACAGAGAAGACATCGAAATTGCGCAAGCCGTCGCCGGCCGGGGCCGCGTACGATTCGTGAAGCGGCTCCGAAATCAGCATGGGGACGATCTCTTCGCAGCGTCCGCCGTGAGACCGCAACCTGCCTTGCAGCTGGCGCAGGTCATGGTGCTCCGGCGTGCGGCCGAGCACCACGTGGCGCCCACCGAGTACCACGAGATCGCCGATGCGGTCGGCCGGCAGCTCGAGCCGCCGCACCGCTGTTGCCCGGTCGTACACCTCGGTGATGCCGTCTAACTCCGTCAGCCAGTTCGCAACGTCGCCTGCGTCCATCCCTGCCGGCAGATGCACCATGACCAGTGATCCCAATGAACCGTGATGCGCAACGTATGGGTCGGTGATCGGACAGATGACGCAGATATCGGTGCCGAACCGGTGCTGCAACAACGTTTCCAGATAGATCACGTTTGCACTGCCGTCCGCCGCCGTCTTCGCATTCATGCCATGATCCGCGGTCGCGGCCACCACTGCCCCGAGATCCATCAGCCGGCCGATTTCATGATCGATCGCTTCGTAGAAATCAAGGGATTGTGCCGCGGCCGGCTCGTAGCCATGCTGTACATAGTCGGTCAGCGACAGGTAGAGAAAATCAGCCATGTCCCGCTCGAGCAGAGCGGTGCCGGCGCGCACAACGAACAGGCTGGCATCGGCACTGTAAATATCCGGTGTCGGCTGACCAACGAGCGATTCAATATTGCCGACGCCATGAGTTCCTTCGACTGCTTCGCCCGCCTTTTCGGCGGAAAACGCAATACCCCGCAGATCGGCCGACAGAAGATCCCGCAGTTTGTCCTTGGCGGTGATCATCGCGACGCGGCGGCCGGCTTTCGCTGCGGCAGCCAGAATCGTCGGGCAGCGAAGATATTTTGACGAATTCATCATCACTTCCCGGCCCGTATCCGGATCAAGAAAATAGTTGCCGGTGATGCCCGTGACGTTCGGCGGCACGCCGGTGACGATGCAGGCGTTGTTGACATTGGTGAACGACGGCAACGCGCCGCGGGCGAGGCCCCGGTATCCGCGTTGGACCATGTCGGCAACGTTCGGCATGCGTCCGGCCCCGAGGGCCGCAGTCAGGTAGTCATCGTCGCTACCGTCGATGCAGACCACAACGACCGGCCGTGCGGGCGGCCGATACGTCCGGCCATTAACGGTAAATTGGCACTTCATTGCAAAGAAAGTTGTTGGCGCGCCAGCTGCGCGCCGTTGACCATGTTTGCGAGCTTCGCTGGCGCGCCATCTGTAGGCACAGCGGCAGCAGACCACAATCGGGTGCCGCTTGAATCTGATCGGCCGGCAGATGTTGCGTCGCCGCCAGCAGTTTCGAGGCGACCTGTTCGGGTATTTCGACGCGTTCTGGATTGAGCGCACCGTTGTCGATGCAGCTATAAAGCATCGTCTTTGACGGACACAGCCGCAGCAGTTTCGGATCGAACCTGGAGGCTTCGAACTCCAACGCCAGCTGATCGACTTTCGAGCGCTCGAGTCCCTTGAGGATGACCGGATAACTTTCCACACTCGGTCGCGGCAGCGTGACCTTCACCGGCAGATGTCGGTCTGCTGCTTGCGAAAGCGCAGGTCATCAGCGAGGATTGGTGCCGTTAAGCGCCCGCCCGTGTGTCTGAGGATTCAGAGGGCGATGTGGGTGGCGAGGGGGACGAGGATTCTTGACCATGAAGAATTGTACCTTGCGCGTACCCGATGATTCTTTTTTCGGGTAAATGATCTTTGCCGTTCCGCCGTATTATTTGCGCTACCAACTGTAATTTCCGGCCTACATATTCAGTGTCATTGATGGCTCCTACTAATTTGTCAACCTTTTGATGAAAAACATCCGGCGGATCATTTTTATTATATACTGGTATATTCTTCCCATCAAACTGCGCATTATCGATGTCTGCCTGTTTCCGGGCAGCCTCGACCTCGTCCTAAGTTGCCTTCCTACCCAACGATATGACGGCATACGGCTGATAATGGTTGGCTCCGTCACTACTATTAGTGTTTTGAAACTTAAGTTGCCCGCACAACGTGCGGTTAAGCGGGTACATATTGTATATTAAGAAATCCGGTGTTGGGTTTTTGGTGGAAATCTGAGTGCGGAGCTGTACGCGGTTTGGTGTTCGGGGGGGATTTCCGGAAATGTGGGATATTGCTGTACAGACAGGATGCGGGCGGTCCGCGTCACGGTGAGCAGCAGGAGTCGACCGCGTCCGTAGCCGGCGGATCCCACATTCTTGGTCGTGGGACCGTCCTGCCTGCATGGACGGATCTCTCTCACGTTTTTCGCCTGAGGCGGATTCCCGCTTCACGCCTCACGTTTTTCGCCTGAGGCGGATTCCCGCTTCACGCCTCACGTTTTTCGCCTGAGGCGGATTTCCGCTTCGCTCCAACACGCTCACGCCTCATTTATCGACTTGGCGCCCCGATGATCCAGTATGGGGATTCAGTCAGCGAAAAACGCCATACCAGACCCCCTCCGCGGCGCGGGCCCCCGGCGCGGAGCCCC
>CAUZRT010000200.1:0-6297 GCA_963582235.1 Lentisphaeria bacterium | reverse complement strand
CCACCAGGCAATGGGATCGCCCTTGCCGGTCTGGGCCATAAACGGCCGCGGGCAGATCAGCGACACCAGGTCGCTGTCGGAGAAATCCGGCAGCCAGCCCGGAATGAACACGTGCTCCTCATCGGTATCGAGATAGCAGCGGTAACGTGAGTCGGCGTGCACCATCTTTCGGGTGCGATGATTGAACCAGGCAGGCGGCACAGGCAGCCTTGACGCGTTCGATCAGAGGCGTACACATCAATGTCGCCGCACCGCCCAGGCCGAGCCCGGCCATGCCCAGACGCGCGGCGTCGATGTCATTGCGGGTCTCGAGATAATCGATGAGTTGCTCCAGTTTGTAGCATTCGAGGCCGAAGAGCGTACAACCGCACATATGCGCCAGGCGCTCCAATAGGTTGCGCCCGGGAATCGTCATTCGGTTGACGGGAGCGACAACGGCAAATCCGGCCGCTAGCAATTCCGCCCCGAAGCCGCTATTACAGCCCGTTGGGGGCAACGGCCCCGAGGACGTGAAACGGCGATCTGTTCAAACTGTGCTGGCATATGACCACCGGCGGCTTCCCCGAAGCGTTCTTCGGCACGGCGACCACGGCACGGTTGTTGACATCCGGCAGAAAGTCGAACGTGACCCATTCAGCAACGTAATCATCCCCGTCATGATACGGGCGCGTGTAGACGTCCGATGTTTCGATGGCGTCGCCGTCAAAGCGCCCCAGGACGTCCCGCCATCGTTCACGGTTCGCGGCGACGGATTTCACGTACGCCTCGACGGAGCTGTAGTCCCGGTCCCAAACCGTGGACGGCGCCGTGCAACGGGCCCGGAGATAGGTTTCGAGCTCATTCCCGTACGTCCGACGCGTCGATTTCATAGTCGATGCGATCGGCAGACTTGTCAAAGGCATCGGCCAGCGATCGATCCATAAATCACTCCTTGTCCTCTTTCTATCCAAATTCTTTATTCTTTTAAACGTGCCTGCAGCCGAGTGATGCCGCTTGGCACAATAACGTGGAATTGGCCGCGGGCAAAAAAATCGTCCAAATGACCGCAGTCACAGTCGGTTATCTGGATTTCCAATGCGGTGATCGGCGGCACAACTATTACATACTGTACCTACTTGTTCAGAGTTATAGCCCACAAAAATAATCCGTCATCTGGAAAATCCAATGCATATGCCGAATTCGCCTTCGCGCCGTCCGCATAACTCCGGCAGGTCGGCCGCCTGAATGAGAGTCCAGGGGCGCGGTCTGCCAATCAACGCATTGATTTGGGCAGGCATCTCCGTAGACATATTCGCTGACTTCGCGGTAAATGACTCCCGTCGACATTGATATGGAAGATGCGGTTAATGTAGTCGCTGCGGTGGTGTCTGCACCGCGTTTACAGACATGGCCAAAGTCGGCGGGCCGAATTTCTTAGTCGCCATGAAAGCTAAACCGACAGATCCGCCGGGGAAACGCTTTTTCGTGAACTTGACCGGTTATCGCCGGGGCTCTGACGCAAAGTCATGCAATCCGTCGGCTGACGGATCGCACCGCCAGGCGGCGCACGCTCTCGTCAAACTTGCCGGGTTGCGTTTTCGCTGCGGGCAAATTGATGTAGCCACGGCTATCCCCAGCCGTGCCGACCGGTCGCATTGGCGGCAGCCGAACGCCCCTGAGGACAGGGGCGGCTATATCCCCGTCCGGCACACACCCATATTTCCCAATGTCTCGACCAGTGAGAACAAGCCCGCTGGCCCAGTGCTCCTATGAAACACTGACCATGTGACCGTCAACTGTTCCAAAACAAGGACGCCTCCGGCGCCGCGTATGAAATCGCAAGGTGCGGTGTCTCGACTCGCTTCTGACCGGCGAAGAGACTGTCTACCGCCGCGCAGGTGAGGCCCGAAGTCAGGAGGGTGCGCTCGACGGGAATGGTTGGCCTGCCGCTCAGGAATATGTCCTCGATGGCCCGGCAGAGCGGCGAGAAAAAGGTCGCCTGATTGCTGCTCTGTTGCGGCATCGGCAGATGGATCTGCGTCGACACAGGCTCGGTCTCGCCCGCAACTCGCACGGCAACGTTGAAGTCCCAGAGCAAGCCGTTCAAAAGGATCAAGGTACATTTGAGTCCGTCGGTGTGTTGATAATGATAGGCGATCGGATCTCGGACATTCGCCTTCAACTCACTCAGTGTCGGCCACACCCAATTGAACCCCGGCTGGTCCAGTTGGAGATTGTCGCTGCGGGACAGCGCTGCTTCGAACAGATCCGCGGACCACACCTGCTTTTCATGCGCCTCCCAGAAACGGTCGCCACGATAGGTATCCATCCATACGACGCCGCTCTCGCCGCCCTTTCGCCGCTCGACCATGCACTGAATTGCCTCGAGCCCGTGGAAGTCGTAGCTGTCGACGCTGCCATAGCCAAGGCAGAGCCCTTCCTCAACACGTGCCCCGTATGGAATCTCGACCGGCGGCAGCCGGCGCGTGACGGGCAAGCTCGAGCCGGCCATGAAGGCGAAGCCCATGGCCACAGCGGTATCGTACATCTCGCGGCAATAATCCCAGTTCCAAGACAAATGCTTGTCATTGAAGACCGGAACAGTGCTCCCGCTGCGCTTGAAGAGTTCAATCATCGCCGTAAAAAATTCGTAGCGCGGGTAGAGAATCTGCCCCTTCTCGTTGCGCTTGTAATCTCCGTGCTCAGCGATCAGCAACACGCCGTCAACCGCCAGATGCCCGCCCCCAAGCGTCAACGCCTCCGCTATGCTCGGATAGATTGTCAGATCGCGAAACCGCTGCGCCCGCACATCGCTCAAATCGTTGTCTTTCACCTGATCCACGTACATCGATACCAAATCCAGCTCGGGCCGGTGGTGCCGTCCCTGCCAGCCGTAGCCCTCGAGAAACCGGTCGCAGATGTGCTGGGCATGCGAGTGTTTGCAGTAAGTAGTGATGATCGCGGCTAGTTTCATTCGCTGACTCATGACGGTGATGAAGCTCCTACTTTGAGCGCATAGTTAGTGGCTGTTTGAGAATGAACGGTGAGGGATCACCGCATCTCCAGGGGCGTCCGGCTGCCGTCACTTTGAGGCTGGAAATGCGGTCATTCTTGACCGCCGAATCACATGCAACTAAATTTTTTGAGCCGCCACGAGTTGAACCACGGCGGGAAAAACGATTTGACGCCAGCGCGGAAGTTTAGCGCTGACGACAACCGCCGCCAACGAGAATGCGATCCGCGGGCGACTACGGCGCGCGGGCGTCGCGGCACCAACTCTCATGCTCTGAGATCCCCGAATTACACGAATACCGATGTACTGACACCTAACTTGAACGTCTAAGAATTTGTTATTTGAAGCCGAGAATGAAGACCGGCGTGCTGCTGCGATCGTCCTCATCCTCGAATTCCGTCATGGCTGATCTCGCGCTCACGCGCTCCGAGGACGAGGACGATCTCTCCGAGTCCCAGGCGAAGCCGGCTAACGTGAAACACTCACGTCAACCTGCGAAAATCGCTTGCGGCCGCCGGACCCCGCAGGCGGCTCGCCGCATCGCCTTCCCGAACAGCGTCAGCCAGGGTCGCGAACACTCTGTCAAGCGCCCGCAGAAAGGCGTCGATGACCTTGTCGTCGTGAGCCAGTGACGGATAGAAGTATGCGCCGGCAAGATATTTTCTGTCCAGCA
Source organism: Lentisphaeria bacterium (assembly GCA_963582235.1). Classification (GTDB taxonomy): domain Bacteria; phylum Verrucomicrobiota; class Lentisphaeria; order JABSQK01; family CAJWLW01; genus CAUZRT01. The sequence continues at coordinate 2,632 of CAUZRT010000200.1, read as the reverse complement.
TCTCCTGCGTGTACAGCGACCGAATCAGATCACTGTCGTCACCGTAATCGAATGCAAGACTGCAGAACCCGGGTCGTCCGGCCACCTGGACGTTCAGATTGTTCGCATCACCGGCCGCCGACCATGCCTCCTGGATGCGCTGTCCGGCAGAGCGGACTGTCTGCCAGACATCCGCCTCCCGCATCTTTTGAATCGTCGCCAGAGCGGCGGCCGGCCCGATTCGGTCCGTGAAATAGGTGCTCGATATGAATGCATCCTGAGCTGCCTGCATTACGCCTTCACGTCCGACAACGGCGCCCATCGGAAAGCCATTGGAAATCACTTTGCCGTAAACGACAATGTCCGGGTCCACGTTCAACTGCAGGTGCAGGCCGCCGAGGCAGTGGCGCCAGCCGATGCTAATCTCGTCGAAAATAAGAACAGCCCCGAGACGATCCGCCACATCCCGGACCTTTTCGAGAAACTCGTCCTTCGGTTCCTCGAAGCGCATGGGCTCCATAATGATGGTGCCGATTTCGTTTCCGTGCCGCGCTTCGATGTGGTCTAGATCCTCGATGTGATTGAAACGAAATGGGAGGATAGTTCCCGCCAACGCCTGGGGGACACCAGCCGCCTTCAAACCGCGCAGCAGGTGACCGTCCAGGTTGTCCTCGCCGGCAAGATTCGCCGCGATGTACCAATCGTGCCAACCGTGATACCCGCAGAACGCGATCAGATCCCGACCGGTATAGGCGCGGGCAATACGCACCGCAACGGCGTCCGCCTCGCCGCCCGAGCGTGTGAATCGTGCCATGCCGGCCCACGGGTGGATGTCGCACAGGAGTTCGGCCAGTTCAACCTCCTCGGGCGGATTCAGCGTGGCCATTGATCCTTTGCTGATGACCTGCTTGACAGCGGCATCCACGTCCGGGTCCGCAACGCCAAGAAGACAGCTGCCGCCGCCGCCGGCCAGCATGTCCGTATAGCGCTGCTCATCCAGGTCCCAGACATGGCAGCCTTTGGCCCGGCTGAAGTAGACCGGCCATTGCTCCGGCAACAACCGCTCCGGGCTCTTGCTCAACAGATGAACACCGCCGGGAATCAGTCGCTTCGCTTTCTCATACAGCGCCGCACCGCTGGCGATCTGCTTTTCAGTCCTTGTACTCACTCAGCACTCCCCCTTTCCTCTTCAATCCCAATCTTAATTAGTCAGTAGCTAAACCCGACAGGTTTAGCTACTGACTAATTAGCCCTAACAACCATTCCCTGTCAAACATTCCTCAGAACCGTTCGGGTCGAAACGGACGGGGATCGACCAGCGGGTCGCTGCCGGTGATGAGATCGGAAACCAACCGGCCCGTAGCCGTCGCCAGGGTGAGGCCCAGCATCGCATGCCCGGCGGCGATTACAAGATTTTCCCATGGCGGCGGCCGCCCGATGATGGGGAGGCCGTCGGGCGTGCAGGGCCGCAAGCCGCGCCAGGTTTCGGTGATCCGCACATCGTCCGGGACCGCGAGAAAGCTTCGCGCGGCGGCCAGTATCGCGTCCACACGCACCGGGTTGATTGCCTGGTTGAGCCCAGCCAGTTCGAGCGTACCGGCGAACCGGAATGAGCTGTCGCGGGCGGTGACGCATACCTTCTTTTCAACAAGCATCAAAGGCAGCCGCGGGCCTGGTTCGAAGGGTTCTGTAATGACCGCATACCCTGCGCCCGCCTCGATGGGAACATTGAGCCGCAGTTGCCGGGCAAGCGGCGGCGTCCACGAACCGGCAGCAAGAACATATTGCCCGGCGCCCAGGCGCCCCTGCGTTGTCCGCACGCTTTGAATCCGGCCGCCGGCCGTTTCCACAGCGAACATCTCGGTCCGCGGCAAAATCCGGGCGCCTTGACGCTCGGCCAGCGTCGCCAGACATTGAACGGCTTTCAGCGGTTCCACCGTCGCTTCATCTTCGAAATGTACGCCGCCAACAATCGGGCCGATGACAGCCGGCTCAAGGCACCGCAATTCCGTTTCGTCCACCTCCCGTCCGCGCACTCCGAGGGGCGTGATGATTTCCAACTCATGCCGCGCAGCCGCCAGCCCCGACCTTGACGCCGCACAATAAATCAGGCCGCGCTGCTTGAAGCCGAAATCCGGTACGTCATCACCGGTGGCCAATTCCTTGTATATCTGCAGGCTGTGCGTCGCCAGTTCGACGAGTGCCGGCACCGCGTGATTCAAATGCTTCCCATTCGCCGACAAACAGAAGCGCAACAGCCAACGCGCCATCGCCAGACTTAAACGCGGCTGAATATAGAGCGGGCTGTCCTTCCGGAATATCCATTTGAAGGCCTGCAACGGAACACCCGGCATCGGCAGCGGCATCCCGTGGGATGGAACGATCCAGCCGCAATTGCCGTATGAACACCCATGGCCGACGTCACCCTTGTCAATGAGCGTCACCGACCGACCGCTGCGGGTAAGAAAATAGGCACAAGCCGCGCCGATCACACCGCCGCCGATTATAAGTACATCGGAATTGTCATTCAAGTCCATCGTCTCATCCAGACCTTCATCGATGAAGTCCCAGGCACAATAGTTCCGGAGCCACACGCTGTCCAATGTTGTAGACGCCCAATATCCATCTGGAAAAAGACATTCGACAGCATTAT
>CAUZRT010000199.1:0-6338 GCA_963582235.1 Lentisphaeria bacterium | reverse complement strand
ATCGTTTTGGTCCCGCAAGCACAATAAAGAATCAAAGGAGCCGAACATGGCAACCATCGGCATGGTCGGGCTCGGCGCCATGGGTGCCCCCATGGCACGAAATATGTTCAGGGCCGGCCACACCCTAAAAGTCTATGATAAATCCGAAGCCGCTGTTGATGCGCTGGTTGCAGACGGCGTCCAGCCGGCCAGTCAGGACAGCCTGGCCCGTGACGTCGATGCTGTGATTACCATGCTTCGCACCGGCGAGGTTGTCACAGAGGTGTTGACGGGCGATGCGGGCCTGTTCGCGCAAGCGGCAGCGAACACCCTTTTCATCGACTCATCAACCATCGACGTCAACACAGCGCTAACGTTGTCCGCCCAAGCCGTCGCTGCCGGCATGACGATGGTCGACGCCCCAGTTTCCGGGGGCGTACCGGGAGCCGAAGCGGCTACGCTCACCTTCATGGTGGGAGGCGAAGATGCTGATGTCATCAGGGCAAGACCGATCCTCGAGGCGATGGGCGGTTTTATCGTGCACGTCGGCCCGGCGGGGACCGGTCAGGCCGCCAAGATTTGCAACAACATGATCCTTGGCACCACTACGATTGCCGTTGCCGAATCGTTCAGACTCGCAGGCAAGCTTGGACTCAAAGCCGAAACGCTTTACGAAATCGTATCCCGATCCTCCGGCGACTGCTGGGTGCTTAACAACAACCATCCGGTACCCGGTCTGGTCCCGACCTCTTCCGCAAATCATGAATATCGCCCCGGCTTCAGCAGTACATTGATGCTCAAAGACCTCCGTCTCAGTCAAGACGCCGCCCACCATTTCGGGGCCTGCACACCACTTGGCGCCAAAGCAGCCGAGATCTACGACGACTTTGTCCAGGCCGGCAACGCTGAGTTGGATTTCTGCGCGATTATAAAGTGGATAGAATCCAAAGAACGGGAGCGATAACCACGACACCGGCAAACGCATCTATATATAAGGAGTCATTCAATGGAAATTCGACGTCAGTTGACAATCGAGGAGGAAACCCTGATTGAAGGCGGCAGGCCCCTCAGTATGCCAATCAAGAAAGTTGCCGCAATCGTTGTAATCACAAACCCATTTGCCGGCCGTTACGTTGACGACCTGACCGAGCTGATCGCCACTGGCGAACGTCTCGGTCAACTCCTCGTCGAGCGAATCCTGAAGGTAATCGATCCCAAAGAGGTCGAAAGCTACGGCAAGGCATGTATCGTTGGCGAAGCTGGCGAACTCGAGCATTCTGCTGCCCTTATGCATCCCACCTTCGGTGCGCCGATCCGAAAAGCCATCGGCGCTGGCAAGGCTATCATCCCCTCTACTAAAAAAATCGGAGGGCCCGGCACTCGCATCGACATTCCCTTCTTTTACAAAGACGAAATCTACGTCATGTCGCACCTCGACGCCATGGATGTCGGCATCTCTGACGCGCCTAAGTCTAATGAGATCCTTCTCGCGCTGGCCATGACCACCGGTGGCCGCCCGCATGCACGCATTCCCGGCGGTGTCAAGAAAGACGAAATCGAATGAATTCAGCTTGATGGGGAGCGACAAAATAAGAATGAACCGGGCCGGCCGAAACCCCAACGCGGACGCAACATGGATACAACACCACGCAAACGGGTCCTGAAGTAAGCGCTGCTACGGTCGCTTGAATGCTACAGGCCCTACATCGATTTACCGAATGACGAGTTCGCGGCGGTCACCACCGACTCCCTCGCTATGCTCCGGACATTGGTTGGCGCTTTCGAGGACGAACCGGCGGATCTCTTCGTATTGGAATTGTCGGACGAGGAAGGTTATCTCGAATGGGCCCGTACATATGTGACGACGAAGACGACAATCCGGTCATTCACCGGGGAGGAAACCGGCTCTGCCGACTCCCGCCTGGCCCAAGTGGCGAGTGCGGCGATGGATCTACCTGTTGCTCCATCAAGATTCATGCACGCAGCACGGTAGAGATTTTCTGCGGCGGCCCGTAACCATTGGGGAAGAATATGAGCACGGCGACAATAGATTATCGCGACTGCGACCGAGAGATTTGGGAAGAGGAACTCGAAGCATTCGTCCCCGATCGCATCCTCGACGCGCACATCCACCTATTCAATCGGGCCGATTTCAGCAAGCTGCCGCCGAGACTCTCGGATCGTGAGGATGACAGACTGGCGGACCTAAACGCATGGGCGCAAGTACTCTATCCGGGACGGCGCATGAACTACTTGATTCTCGGTTATCCCTTACCAGGGATTGATGTTGCGCATCACATACGGTTTGTGAATTCGGAGATCGAACAGATGCCCGAGATCCGCTGTAATCGTCTGGTGACCCCATCGTGCAAAATCGAGGACATCGCGCGCGATGTCGATCACCCACAGATCATCGGTCTCAAGCCCTATCGCACGTATTCCGTTACCGGCGATATTGCGCAGTGTCGAATCCATGAATTCCTGCCGCACGAGCAGATGGAATTTGCTAACGATCGCGGACTTTGGGTGACCATGCATCTGTCGCGCCACGCCGCTTGCGCCGACCGGCATAATCTCGATGATTTGGAGGAGTATACAACCAAGCGCTATCCAAACATCAAGTGGTTGCTTGCTCACTGCGCACGCAGCTTCACCCACTGGCCGATTGAGCATGCAATCGAAAGGCTGCGGAACATGCCCAACATTCACTATGACACCTCGGCGGTCACCGATGTGCGGCCGTACGTCACACTCCTGACAAAGGAGGACACCAGTCGCATCTTTTGGGGTTCCGATGCCGTAACTGCGGCTTTCTTCCACGGCATTTATGCCGCCCTAGGCCGTTCATGGCAACATTTCGACGCCGATCATAGCGGCCTTAACTTCCCACACTGTGACGGGCGACCGATTCTGGCTGTGTATGAACAGCTGATGTCGCTCAAGTTCGCGGCCGAGATCGCCCAGCTCTCGCGGGACCAGATCGAAGATATCTTCTGGCGCAACGCAACGACCGCCTTGGGGATCGAGTAGGGTCAGGTCCCTCATCTCCATTCGGTCGTCACCATTGAAGTCGCAGAAGTGATGGAAATGTAGTTATTGGCATTGTGATCCCACTTCCGACGCCCATTCCGAATTCTACCGCTCCGGCCGCACTCCCTTCCCAGTGTCCTTGTGTAACTGCGCAACTTCCGCCATATACCCGGCGCAAGGCGGCGGCGTTGCGCCGGGCGCCGTCTCCGCTATAAAGCGGGTCAGGTGCGCGTCGATGTCGGCTAGTTCCTTGGCGGCGAAGATGCCGCGGGCGATGGTATAAGCCGTCGCGGTGGAATGCGGCGGCCAGGTCTGCGGTGTCGGTGGATGGCATTTGCTGGCTCGCTCCTGGAAAATCCCCGTTGTCCGTCTCTCCGTTGCTAGGCTACGGCTGCGCAATTGGCGCCATCTCCCGAATTCGCGTGTGATGCGGTCGGCGACACACGAGCCGTGCCTCAACGCATTACTGCTTTTGTCAACGGGATCCCCTATACCCTCAGCCGTACCCACCGCGTGTGGGTGACGCCGCCGGCGGTGCACCAGAACGCGGTCATGATTTCATTGCCGTCGAGCGCCACGCCGACGGGCTTGCCAAAGGCAATCTGCAGGTGTTCGGCGAGAAAGTTGTCACTCTCCGGATCCCCGAGAGTGGCCTCGGCGCCGGCATCGAAAACCACCACCTCCCGCTCCAGATCGAAGGTTGTCAGGTCCTCGGTGACGGCGACACGGATGCCCTGCGGCTCGCGGCGGTAGTTGTAGATGGCGGCGACACGGCCGTCAGCCAACGGAATAGGGGTGCAGACCTGGCCGTGCAGGTTGGTGGGCCTGGGCTCGGACCAGGTCCGTCCTTCGTCGTCGGACATCACCCAGTGGTTGTTGAGATCGTCCGAAGTGCCGTAGAGGTGCGTCCAGAACATGGTGTAGAGCCGGCCGTTGGCCAGTATACAGTTCATCTGATCCCACCACAGCCGGCGATTGTCCGTGTCGTCGGCAACGACAGTGAAGTCGCCCCAGGTAGTTCCCTGATCATGCGAAAACAGAGCTGCGGCTTTCTGATCCGGCGGACCCTTCCAGCCATGAGGTTTCCAGGTCTCCAGCGGGTATATCCAGCGGTCCGGTGCGATCTGCAGGAACGTGCCGGTGTCGTTGGCTGTGTACCGGTCGCGGGACAGACCAGCGTCGACGACGGCCGGCTCGGACCAGGTACGGCCGCCGTCCGACGAGCGCAGAAGCAGCATTTCGTAATGGGCCAGACCCTCGGATTCGGGATCGAAGAGATTGCCGCCGGTGATCTGACAGCGCCCAGCCTTCATGACCAGACCACCGCCGGGCAACTCGCTGATTTGCGGACCGCGGTAGGCCCACTCGCGATTGGTCCTGTCGTGCAGCTGCCCGTCGCTGATCCAGGCGCGGCCATCGGCGGATCGCAGAATCTCGATGTCGTTGTCGGGCGCACCCAGACCAGTGCCGATGTGCTGGGCAGCGATAAAGCTGCCGTCGGCCAGCAGCGTGATGAACGGCATGAAGGCGCCGCGGCCGGACTGGTGCGAAAGGATTCCCTGGTCAACGATCTGCAGCATGGTACACTCCCTATCCGGTTGACAGTTGTGCGGCAAGAACGATCCGCGTTCGGCATTACCACCGACGCGCTCACGCTTTGAGGCCGCGCGGAGGCTTTGGATATAACGCGACTTGGGTGTTCCCTTAACAAGACACCCGGATACCAGTTCCTGTCAACCCGCGCGCGTGACGTGTGAATGTTTCCAGATCGTTGGTCCAACCGCACAACAGACAACGCACAATTCGGTGTTTTCGACAGGTAAGACGAATGGGAAAGCGGAGTATTAGGGGATCATAGAAATAATCTGTTCGACGTTCGCCAATATCTCAAAGTATCCCGCAATCTTGAATTTAGTACGTAGAAACGACATAATATTGAATCGGTGGAATATCGGAACGACCGCGTCCCTTCTTCGGCATGCCACTGGGGTGGCGAACTTGGTCAGCGTTTTTGCAGCCAACATCGGCGGAGATCTCTCGGCGGTGTCAGCGGATGCCGGGGACACGTACGTGATGAAACCAGGGGTTTACGCAAACCTCGTCGTTATATTGACATTTTTCTGCCCATGCCCCGAATGATCCGGGTACCGTGAAGGTACATGTGTGGGTCGCTGCCGCCGCACTCCAAAGCGCTTCGCGTAGCACGGTCTCAAGCCGACAATGCCAAACAAGTACCGGGATACACGACATCATTTCACCATTCGACCTTGGGACTACTAGCTATGAGGCAACGGGTTACTATTTTTATTGGCGCTGTCTTCGCATCTTCTCTTCTCATCTCATCGAATCTCCAGGCTCAGCCGTCACACGCCCGACCGCCGGGGGCCGGACATGGGCTGCCGAGTCTGGGCTATTGGCCGCCGGGTCATCCGCCGGGGGCCGACCCGCGGCATCGCCCGCCGCCTATCCGCCCGGGTACACCGACGTCTGAGGAAAGCGCTGAGGACGCGGAGGCCCGCAAGGAGATCAAGGCGGAGATCAGAAAACGGTTGACGGAAAAGGTCGATGCGAAGCTGGATCCCGAGGCCTTGGCAGCACGGCTAAAGATCACCTATCCCGTCGAGCCGGGGACTCGTGAGAAGGAAGATATCGAAGCGGAGATAAAGGCCGCATGCGCCGAAGCGATCAAGACGGAATTCGCCGCTAAATCGGATCGCAAGGTACAGTTCGAGAAGGATGCGGCGGAGAAGTATCCACTTCTCGAAAAGGGCGACCACATCGTTGTCCATATGAGCATGGGCGGCGCGCTGAAGGGCCGGTTTTACGGGGCTGGCAGTCGAGTCGTGAAGATCGGCGACCGGCGGATCACAAAGGCCGATATCGTCGAGGAATCTCTGGCTCAGATCGACGCCAATATCAATCGTAAATACCGGGGAAAGTACATCCGCGTGCAGATGTTGGGGGACCGCAATCAGAAGGAACAGATCGCCGATCGCGTGCGCACGAGAATGGAAGACGATCTCTATCCGGCGAGCGGCTACGTCAAGTGGAAACGCAAGTGGGTCGTGTCTGCGGAGTTGTTCGACCGCGCTGTGAAGCAAAAGCGGCGGGCCCTCGCCAAGCGCCTGACGAAGGCAGCGATCGAGGAAGTGGTGGCGGAGCACGACGACTTCGAGCTGCAGGACGGGCAACTGGTCCGCGTGCAACGGGACCTGCAGGCCGGGAAGTCATCCCGCGACGCCTTTGGGGCCGCCGAGGATATCTGGGCCGACGAAGACGATGATGTCGCCGCGGATCTCTTCGGCGGCGGCGGCAAGTCCAACAAGCCC
>CAUZRT010000198.1:0-6339 GCA_963582235.1 Lentisphaeria bacterium | reverse complement strand
GATGCGGGCGCAGACGTTTCGAAGCCCCCTCCTGCGGATCTACGGTTGGGATCGACCGGCAATTTCAATCGGCTGTTTCCAGCGGCACGATGCGGTTCGGGAACCGGGCTTCACCGTTGTCCGGCGTCCTACCGGCGGCGGCATTGTTTATCACGACAATGACCTCACGTTCACACTCGTCACGCCTTCCGGCCATTGGTACAGCCGTATCGATCGCGACGCATGCTATCGCCTGGTCAACACCGCTCTGATCGAAGGACTCAAGACCGGCGGTCTCACGCCCTGCCTTGCCACGGCAAAGATTCCCCGATCCGTCGACCGCGGGGCCATGGTCTGCTTTACCACGCCCACAAAGTATGACGTTCTCTGCAACGACAGAAAGGTGGCCGGCGGCGCCCAGCGGCGGTCCGCCGCCGGCATCCTCTACCAGGGAAGCATCTATCTTGGCAACCTTCCTGACATGGATCGCGAGACCACACGCGCGGCCCTCGAAGCCGGCTTTACCAAGGGGCTTGGCTGCCGGCTTCGGTCCTTTGAGCAACCGCCCGATCTGGTTGCCGTGGCGGATGGACTCGTCGCATCCCGCTTCGGGACCGATGCCTGGAATCGGAAACGGTGAGGCGGAGATGGAGAGGGGACGAATTGGGATTCGAGAATCGGGCATGACTGGTCATTCGTTCCCCAGTAAGGGCTCGCGTAAAAATAATTTTACATTTTTCGCCGTCCGTTTGGCATTAGTCCGTCAGTTGACGGATTGCCGATGCGACCGAGCGAGACCATAGTCGCACCGAAGTACATCGCGAATCTCGCGAGTGAGCATCGCCGGAAGATGACGTCAAAGGGGCGAGTCCCGCGTCGCGGGATGAAATTATTTTTTGCGCAAGTCCTAAGCGGGATCTCCGCTCCGACATTCGTCATCCCCCAGTCCCAGTATCCAGTATCCCGTTTCCTGTCCCCATTCCCCAGGAAACCCTTTCCCCGCGGGGCCTGGCGGCGTGTGCAACCGCATTGACAAATGCCGTTAGTCAGCTAAGTTACAGGCTACCTTTTTTGATTGAACTGGATTGGTGTTGCCGGTGTCTTGCCTTATGCTGCTATACCTCAATAGGCGCCGCCTGCCAGCAGGAGATTCAAATATGAAGCGGACCATCTGTCTGATCGGTATTGTCGCCGCAACGATAATCCTGATATCCCTTCCCGGACGTGCCGCGAAGAGTGTCGCCGTCATCACAGGTTTTACGGCTATTCAGGTAAAGGGCGACTGCAAGATCAAGACCGACAAGCAACCGTACAAAGCCATTGTCAAAGACGCGACCTATGGCTTCGGCAGCACGGTGAAGACGGGCCGCAATTCCTCGTTGACCATGCAGTTCTCCACCGGTAACACGTTCCGGCTCCTGGCCCGCACAATACTCAAGATTGACCAAGACACCAAGAATCCGAAGTTGAAAAAACTGAGGCTCAAAACCGGAAAGCTGTCGTTGAAGCTGGATGATATACCGAGAGATTCCAAGATCCAGGTGGAAACGCCCACCGCCGTGTGCGGTGCGGTCGGTACAAGGTTTGTTGTCTCCTTCGAGGATGCCGAGGCCGGTGAGGCGGTCGGCTCGCGCAAAAACCGTTTCAGTTGCGACAAGGGTGAAATCCGTGTCGCCAACCGCTTCTCTATCGGCCAGGAGGTCCTGGAAGGAAACACCTTTGACGTTCCGGAAATCCAGGCCGGCGGCGATCTCGTTGCCGTTATCCACGAAGGGTTGGAAAACACCTACACCGACATCACTGTCAACCGTGGTAAGCTGACGTTCAATTACGGTGGCAAGAAGGGGAACACGTTCTCAGTCGAACCTGCCCACGGCAAGCCAACCCGTTTCGTCTGCTCCCTCGAGAAGAGTGCTAAGGGCGTCAACCTTATGGCCATGAAGGTCGAGGAAGGCGTTGTCACAAGCGAAAAGCGGAAGCCTCGTATATTCCGCACTGCCCTCATCGAAAAGACGGAGATCAAGCCGGTCGACGGCGCGATCCGGGTAAAGGCGGCCCAGATCGCATCCGTCGAAGACAAGAAGAAAAAGGAAGATGTGGCGGCTGATTACATCCAGGCCGCGAAGAAAGAGGGCGAACTGCACAGCGAGCTGATGGTCATGCAGCAGCAGCCGGCCGGCAATCAGGCGGCGCTGGACGCAAAGGAGAAGGAGATGCGGGCCGCCGCGAAACGGGCAACAAAGATCCGGAAGCAGCTCCTGGCCAGGCGGACGACAAAGATACTACAGCAGTTACGGAGGAGTAGCAGATCCCGGAGCGTCCCGAAGCGTCGATGAGTGCCGCCGGGTTGTTTGGGAGCCGCAGGATCTCGAGGCTGTTCGAATGTAAGTTTGAAACCGGTCGTTTCGGGAGGCGGCCTCCAGGCGGAGACCTTGTCGCGGTCGTCGTCGGGAGGCCGCCTCCCGCGTTTCTGATGCGCGCCGGTGCCGTCCCGAGTTAGTGTCTGACCGAAAACCCCGGTTTCATCCAAAACGCGACGAGTTACATCCCATACGACGATTGACAGTATGAAACGGTAACTGTAGCTACCGCAGTGACTTGCGGATGCTACCATGTCCGTCCGGTTGCACGGTTTCGGATGAATCCGGGGTTTTCGGTCAACCACTTGTTAACCTGTCAACCCATTCGATGTGTTGACGAGCCAGGCCCTGATGATAAAGATCTATCGAACGCAACGTGGCATTGTCGCCGAGACGAACGGCAGTTGCTACGCCCTCGAGAATACAGATTGGGACGACTTCACCACGCGCGACGATATCGCCGGTGCCGTGCGAGAGAGAATCGACAATGCCGAACCGTTGTCAACGCCCTTCTCACCGGAAATCACACCCGTGCTGTCGCCAGTCGGCAGCCAGGAGGTGTGGGCTGCCGGCGTGACCTACCACCGCAGCCGTGATGCCCGCATGGAAGAAGCCAGCGCGGCAGGCGGCGGTGATTTCTACGATCGCGTCTACGATGCCGAACGCCCCGAGCTTTTTTTCAAGGCAACGGCCCATCGAGCGGTCGGACATCGGCAGGGCGTTCGGATCCGCGGGGATTCCAATTGGAACGTTCCGGAACCAGAGCTGACGCTCCTCATCAGCCCATCGAGCCGGATTATCGGGTACACGATCGGAAACGACATGAGTTCGCGTGACATCGAAGGGAAAAATCCGCTCTACTTGCCGCAGGCAAAGGTGTACAACCAGTGCGCCGCCCTCGGCCCCGGCATACTGATCACCGACGAGGCGTTGCCGAACACCACCGAGATTCGCATGAAGGTCACCCGCGGCGGCGAGATCTGTTTCAGCGGGGCGACGAGGTTGTCGAAAATGAAACGTAAGCCGGAAGAACTGGTCGCTTTTCTCTTCCGTTACAACAGCTTTCCAAACGGGTGTTACCTGATGACCGGCACCGGCGTCGTACCACCCGATGGTTTTTCCCTTCAGTCGTCCGATGAAATCCGCATTTCCATTGACGGCATCGGAACGTTGGTTAATTTTGTGACGTAGCGGCGCGCTGGGTCGCGGCGCGATGCGTCGGCTGACGGATTATTACCAACGGTCAGTCACCGCGGTGGCGGGGCTGATCCCGTGAGGAACATTGTCCCGTCCCTACGGGACTAATCACGTCCGCCGAAGCGGAAAGTTTCTCAGGAGCAACTGAACCGCGCGCTTTGCGGGCAGCTTATGCGTGACAGAAACATTGACAGCCGGACAGCCGCAATGTGGGACGCCGCGTCCCGCGGGAGACTCATCCGGCGGTCTTTGAAAATCGTGGCCTCCCATCCGTCAGCTGACGGAAGTGCAGCCCAAACCGCGTCCGCGAAATCCCAAGTTTCTCGGGAGCATCCGCCGCCTTGCGCGGCGATCCGTCGGCTGACGGATTATTACAAATTGTCAGTCCCGCGGTGCGGGGCTGATCCCGTGAGGGACGTTGTCTCGTCCCAACGGGACTCACGTCCGCCGAGGCGGAAAACTCTGAATGCCGGACGGCCCCAGTAGCATAGACATTCCTGTCTGTGCTACTGATACGACCGATTCCAATCATCATTTCGACGAACAACACGGGCAAGTTTCTCAGGAGATCCAATCAATGACCGATTCTGCCATGACCCAACCGGTGCTGATAAACGGCGAATGGCGGGCGTCCGTTGGCACCCGAAGCTTTCGCGCGCACAATCCGAAAACACGAGAGGCCACACCTGACAGCTATCCGGTCAGTCCCTGGCCGGAGATCGATGAGGCGATGCGGGCATCGGCCCGGGCGTTCGAACAACTCCGGTGGGTTTCACCGGATCAAATCGCCGAATTTCTGGATAAATTCGCCGACCTTTTCGAGGAACGCCGTAGCCGGATCAGTGAACTGGCGGAGCTGGAGACGGCGCTCGCCAGGGAACCGCGGTTGAATTCAGTCGAATTGCCCCGGACAACAGGTCAGTTGCGCCAGGCTGCCGCCGCCGCGCGGGACCGGAGTTGGTCCATGCCTACCATCGACACGGAGAACAATGTTCGCACCATGTTCAGCGCCATTGGTCCCATTGTCGTCTTTGGACCCAACAACTTTCCAATGGCCTTCGGCAGTGCTTCCGGCGGCGACTTTGCCGCCGCCATCGCGGCAGGCAATCCGGTCATTGCCAAGGCCAACTCGTCGCATCCGGGCACCACGCGCCTGTTAGCCGAGGCAGCGAACGATGCCGCCGCCGCCACCGCCATGCCCGCGGCGATGGTACAACTCCTTTACCGTACCGATCACGATGACGGCAAGAAACTGGTTTCGCATCCGCTCATCGGAGCGACGGGCTACACCGGCTCGCGCAGCGCCGGGCTTGCCTTGAAAGAGGCGGCCGACAAAGCGGGAAAGCTGATATACCTCGAGTTGAGCAGCATCAATCCCGTGGTCATCCTGCCGGGTGCCATCCGCGAGCGTGCCGATGATCTGGCCAACGAATTCATCACTTCGGTCTTCATGGGGACCGGGCAGTTCTGCACCAATCCAGGTGTTGTCCTGCTGCTGGAGCACGAGACAACGGCGCCCTTTGTCAGCGACGTTCAGAGTCGGTTCAATGAGGCCCCCGTCGGCACGCTCTTGAGCGAGGGTGTCGAGCAATCGATGACAGCGAGTATTGGGGCCCTCAAGAGCGCCGGCGCTACGGTCGTGACCGGCGGCAGCTCCGGCGGCGGCGAGGGGTACTCCTTTAATAATACCCTGTTGCAGGTGACCGCCGCCACGTTTCTAGCGGATCCGGAGACGCTGCAGTGCGAGGCGTTCGGCAATGCCAGCCTCTTTGTAATTGCCGATGACACCGCGCAGCTTCAGGACGTCATCAATAGCCTGGAGGGGAACCTCACCGGCTGTGTATACAGTGACACCGGCGGCAGCGACGATGCCGTTTACGACGAGATCGCGCCACTCTTGCGCGCGCGGGTCGGACGCCTACTGAACGACAAGATGCCCACCGGTGTCCTGGTGAGCCCCGCTATGAATCACGGCGGCCCATACCCCGCGACCGCACATGCCGGCTTCACGGCGGTCGGCATTCCCGCCTCACTGCGGCGCTTCGCGGCGCTGCAATGTTACGACGCAGTGCGCCCGAATCGCCTGCCGCCAGAGCTACAGGACACCAACCCCACCGCCAGCCTCTGGCGGCTGATCGACAGCCAATGGACCCGCAACCACGTCGGCGCGTAAGACAACAAGGAATCGACGCGGCCTGTGGACGGTGCGGATGCCCGGCAAACCGTCAAAACAGCGTGTCTGTGGAAAAGATCGGCTCGATACATTGAGGCGAGTTGTTGCGAACGGAGTTCACGAACGTCGAGACCGGGTGAACGGCCAGACCACGGTCGTTGGGTTTCAGCAGGGTGACGGCGTCGGCTTTCGAACACTGATCTACATCGGACCAGACGCTCGCGTGTCCGCGATCGAGAACGACGGGCATACGATGGTGAAGGTCGGTGAGCGACGGCGCCGCATTGGTGGTGATAATCGTAAAGCTGTGCAGCGGCTCCCTGCCCGGCGGACGCCGGACATCCCAAAGTCCGGCAAAAAGAAGCAGACCGTTGTCCGCCGATTGAATATAGTGCGGCTGCTTGCCGCCGCCTGTCTTCTGCCATTCGTAATAGCCGTTAGCAACGACGAGACAGCGCCGTTTGTCGATGAGGTTTCGAAACGACGGCTTCTCGGTGAGCGTTTCGGAACGTGCGTTGATCATCCGGCTACCGATCGTCTCGTCCTTGGCCCATGATGGGACAAGCCCCCAACGCATCATCTTCAGCCTTCGCTGTCCCCCGTCCACCAAGATGGCGGCCATCTGTGTCT
>CAUZRT010000197.1:0-6374 GCA_963582235.1 Lentisphaeria bacterium | reverse complement strand
AAGGGGGCGACGGAGCAGCACCAGCGGAAAATAAAAGAAGAAAAGGGCTTTTGCGCCGGCGGTCAAAATCGCCAGACAAATAATCAAATGGGACGCAGACCAGGCATAGAGCCAGCGCTTCTTTTCCCGGCTCAGGGCATACCATACAAGCCAGGCACCGTTGATGAGCAGAGCGAACAGCAGGTCCGTTTCGCCAATGGTCCCCAGACGCAGTGCGACGCCGCTGGACATCACGGCGGCGGCCGTCACCAGCGCCGGCCGGCGGCCGGCCGACCGGTACGACACCCAGCCGCTGAGGATGCTGAGCAGTGCCAACGGAATCACGGCCACCAGTCGCGTGCCGACCTCCCCGAGGACGGCAGCGCGCTCCGTCAAACTCAGGAGCCACGGGGCCAGGGGCGGCACAACCATCGGCTCCCCTTGGAACCGCGTCAGCAGCAGGTTGCCGGACGCGATCATCTCCCGTGCGACCATCGTATTGCGGGCCTCGAGAGGTGTCAATTCCGGCAGCCACAGGTTGGGAAACGTGAGAAAGATGAAGAGGATTGCCAGTATGGCGGGACCCCGGCGCGACAGATCTTTCTCGACAAACATCTCGTACCGTACAGATTCGACTGCGTTTATCAATAGGGCTGATGATTCGAACAGGTCCGTCCGCATCCGCCATGGTCGGCAAATTTGCCGGCCGCGACGCTGCACCGTTGGACCCTTGTCGCCGACGCTTTACAATCCGTGCAATCCGATATAAGTTGCCACTCTGTTTAACCGAAAGAAACTTTTGGCGGAGAAGCAATGATTCAACCCGATTTCAACAAAAGCTCTGAGGGGCTTGTTCCGGCCATCGCCCAGGATTTCGAGACCGGCGAAGTTCTGATGCTGGCCTACGTCAACGAAGCTGCGTGGAATCAAACGGTCGCGTCTGGACATGCCACCTATTGGTCCCGGTCCCGCAATCAATTATGGACGAAAGGCGAGTCTTCCGGGAACCTCCAGATCATCAAAGATATCCTGCTCGATTGTGACGATGACGCGATCATCTATAAAGTCGAACAAATCGGTGAGGCGGCGTGTCATACGGGGTACCGTTCCTGTTTCTATCGGCGGCTGAACGAGGATGATGCCGAGGTAATCGCCGAGCGTATATTCGATCCGCACGACGTGTATAAGACGTAAAGCGTAATGCGTACTGCGTAATGGGCAAGCGAGCGGTGGGGCGCGTCACATTGTGATATCTCGTTACGTTTCACTGATCACGTTTTCCGCCACGGGCGGATCAGCCGTCAGCTAATCCGCTTCACGTTTTCCACCTGAGGCGGTTTTCCGCTTCGCTCCAACACATTTCACGCAATGCGAATCCATGCCATGACCAAACTAAAATTAGGCATTCCAAAAGGCAGTCTGCAGGAAAGTACAATCGACATGTTCGCGAAGGCTGGATACAGTGTTACGGTCAGCCCGCGGTCATACTATCCGGCCATTGATGATCCGGAGATCGAGTGCCTGCTTATCCGTGCCCAGGAAATGGCGCGGTACGTCGGCGAGGGGATTCTCGATGCCGGCCTCACCGGTCACGACTGGATTCTCGACAGCGGTGCCGACGTGGTTGAAGTTGCGGAGCTCGTTTACGGGAAGGTAAGCTGCAAGCCCGTGCGCTGGGTGCTGGCGGTACCGGAGAGTTCCGACATCAACTCGGTCGCCGATCTTCAGGGCAAGCGCATTGCCACCGAGGCCGTGAATCTGACGCGCCGTTATCTCGACGAGCATGGTGTTGCGGCGACCGTTGAATTCAGCTGGGGCGCCACCGAAGTGAAGCCGCCGCGGCTGGCCGATGCCATCGTCGAGCTTACCGAGACCGGATCCTCGCTGGTGGCGAACAACCTGCGTATCGTCGACACGCTGTGCACGTCAACGACACGGTTGATTGCAAACAAGACGTCCTGGCAGGATGAATTCAAGGCGGCGAAGATCCGGCGCATCGCCCTGCTGTTGAAATCCGTGTTGGCGGCGGCAAGCCGCGTCGGGCTGATGATGAATGTTCGCAAAGACGATATGCAGATCGTGCTCGACATTTTGCCGGCGCTGCGCCGGCCGACGGTGTCTCCGCTGGTCGACGAGGCGTGGGTGGCCCTGACAACGATCATCGACGAGCATGTTGTTCGGGAATTGATACCGGAGCTCATGGACGCGGGCGCCGAAGGCATCGTCGAGTATGCGCTGAACAAACTGGTGGAATGATATGCGTCACTTCCCTGAATCTGCGTTGATCATGTTCATCTCCGCATTGCTGATGCTTGCCGGCTGCGGCGGCGACAAACCGTCGACGGTGACCTCGGACGGCGCCGAGGCGGGTGGTATCGTGTCGCCCGTCAATCCGCAATCCTTTCATATAATCCTTGAGGCCGAGGAAGTTACCGGCGTTAGCCCGCCGGCTTACATTGCCGATGAAACCGAGGTCTCGAAAGGCAAGTGCATTCGCATCCCGTTACGAGACAAGGGAAAGGAGCCTGAGGCCCCGGTCGTCGAGTTAAAAATAGACGTGACGGTGCCCGTGGAAAGGGAGGTGCATTTTTGGTTCCGGACGTACTGGACCGGGAGCTGCTCGAATTCGATTCTGTTGCGAGTGCCGGGACTGCCGGAGCAGATCGTCGGGGAGGATGGGACGTACAATCATTGGCACTGGGTCAAGGGGCCCTCACTCAAACTTCCCCAGGGCAAACAGACGATCACCATCAAACAGCGCGAGGATGACATCGGGATCGATCAGATCGTCGTGACCAGCAACGCGGCCTTTGTCCCGGTCGATATCGAAGAGGAACTGTGAAGACGCCGGTTTTCGACCGCTGCCGGTTCATCGGGCGGCTCAAGAAGCCTGGCAGCCGCCGCCCTTGCCGGATGCCACCGAAAATTTTCCGTTTTTTTCGCTTCCCGCCATTGACATCCGTCCGTATTTTTATATTGTGTAAACATGACCGGACATGGAGTGTAGCACTGCTTCATGAAACGAAGCATCGCCGGTGAGGGTCCGGCTTACGTGAAAGGTTGGAAGACCGGACGCTCGTTGGAATTCCAATCTCCCTCCCTTCCGTCCTTACACCTTTCCAACCTGACAGCTCCAACACCCGACGTGTTGTGTGGGCGCGGTGTTCTTATTCCATGCCATGAACGGGTATGGGCAACTACCGTTATTCCGCCTCGTATTCGGCGGCCCATTTGAAAGGGGCGTCCGCATGGGTAACTATTCAGGACAACTGAATTCTTGTTCGGACACAAGGAAAGCATGACTACTCAGGCACACGTATACGACGAGAGCAAAGTGAAGACTCTGAGCTCGCTCGAGCACATTCGTATGCGCCCGGGAATGTACATCGGCCGCATGGGCAACGGCTCCCACTCCGATGACGGGATCTACATGTTGCTCAAGGAGGTGGTCGACAACTCCATCGATGAATTTATCATGGGCCATGGCAAGCGCGTCGATATCACTGTTGACGATGTGACCGCAACGGTCCGCGACTACGGGCGCGGTATCCCGCTGGGCAAGATTGTCGACTGCGTCTCGGAGATCAACACCGGGGCCAAGTACAACGACGACGTCTTCCAGTTTTCCGTCGGTCTCAACGGCATCGGACTCAAAGCTGTGAACGCCATGTCGGTGCATTTCGAGACAACAGCCTTTCGTGACGGCAAATTCAGACGGGCGATTTTCTGCGAGGGCATTCTGGAGAAGGAAGAAAAAGGGAAGGTCAATGAACCGGACGGGACGCTGGTTACCTTCCGAGCCTCCAGCAAACTATTCCCGAAATTCCGCTTCGACGACAAGCACATCCGCCGCCGGCTTTGGAATTACGCGTATCTGAACAGCGGCCTGTCGCTTCATTTCAATGGTGAGCGCATCCACTCGAAATCGGGACTGTTCGATCTGCTCTCCGAGAAGATCGAAGGTGAGACTCTTTACGACGTCATCCACCATAAGGAGCAGATGCTGGAATTCGCGCTCTGCCATACATCGAATTTCGGCGAGACGTATTACTCCTTTGTCAACGGCCAATACACAAATGACGGCGGCACTCACCAGTCTGCCTTTCGCGAAGGCATCTTGAAGGGAGTAAATGAGTTCACCCGCAAGAACCTCAATGGCGATGACGTGCGCAACGGTCTGTTTGGAGCCATATCAATAAAACTGAAGGAGCCGATCTTCGAATCGCAGACGAAGAATAAACTCGGCAACACCGAAATCCGGGCCGATCTGGTGAACCGCATCAAGGATACCGTTGCCAAATACCTTTTTCAGAATGCGCCGACGGCGAATATACTTGTCGAGAAAATCGCACAGAACGAATCCCTGCGAAAAGAAATCCAGGCGGTAAAGAAAGCCAGTAAGGAAAAGGCCAAGAAACTGTCGCTGAAGATTCCCAAACTTAAGGATTGCAAGTACCACCTGAACGACAATTCCGAGCACGGCTCCGAGACCATGATCTTTCTGACCGAGGGCGAGTCTGCCGTCGGCCCCATGGTCAGCTCTCGGAACGTGCACGCGCAAGCCGTCTTCGGACTCAAAGGCAAACCACTAAATTGCTACGGCAAAAAGCGCGACCTGATCATCAGCAACGATGAGTTTTACTGTGTCATGAAAGCGCTCAATATTGAGGATGGCCTCGAAGGGCTGCGGTACGAAAAAGTCATCATCGCCACCGACGCTGACGACGACGGTATGCACATACGAAATCTGCTGCTCACATTCTTTCTGTATTTCTTTAAGGAGTTGATCCTGTCGGAGCACCTGTTTATTCTCGAGACGCCGTTGTACCGCGTACGCGATCGAGCCAAGACGCTCTACTGCTACGACGATGACGAACGCGATGCCGCCGTTGAAGGATTGCAGGGCAAGCCGGAAACGACGCGCTTCAAAGGGCTCGGTGAAATCTCACCCAGCGAGTTCGGCCAGTTCATCGGCGAGGACATGCGTCTGATCAAAGTCGTGATCGACAAGATCCACGAGATCCCGGAGCTGCTGCATTTCTATATGGGCCAGAACACGCCGGAACGGCGCGAGTATATCATGGAGAATCTGGTTTGAGTTGGTGACGTATACTTCGATGCTGTTCCACGAATCCCAGATTCCAAATCCCGAATAACGAACGTTATGAGCATAGACAACGATTCCAAGAACAACGGTGAAAACACGGAGCAACCGGCTGCCGTCACCGACGTCCCCGAGAACGTGGTCGAACCTGATAACGGCGACCTCCATTCACATGACGACGGCGATTCGGCATTACGCCGAATGATGTCCGGTTACTTTATGGAGTACGCCTCGTACGTCATCAAGGATCGGGCCATCCCGGACCTTCGCGACGGCCTCAAGCCCGTGCAGCGCCGAATCCTTTATTCACTTCGTGAGATCGATGACGGCCGCTTTCACAAAGTGGCCAATGTCGTCGGCAACACCATGAAGTTCCATCCGCACGGCGACATGTCGATCTACAACGCCCTTGTCCATGTGGCGAACAAGGGATACTTCATTAATCGGCAAGGCAATTTCGGCAACATCTACACCGGCGACGGGGCGTCGGCGTCCCGCTACATCGAATGCCGCCTGTCGCCTCTGGCCAGGGAAGTTCTGTTCAACCGGGAAATTACCGAGTACGAAGAATCGTACGACGGCCGCAACCAGGAGCCGGTATCCCTGCCGGCCAAGGTGCCGGTGCTGCTGATGCAGGGGTCCGAGGGCATCGCCGTCGGCATGGCGACGAAGATCATGCCGCATAACTTCACGGAGCTGCTCAAAGCCCAAATCCGCATTCTCGATAAGCGGTCTGTCGTCCCCCTTTATCCGGATTTTCTCTACGGCGGTATCATGGATGTCAGCGAGTACAACGACGGCAACGGCCGAATCAAGTTGCAGGCCAGAATCGAGATCGTCAGCGAGAAGACGCTGGTCATCCGGGAAATTCCGGCATCGACCACGACCGAATCTCTGATCGCTTCCATCGAGGATGCAGTCAACAAGGGCAAGTTGAAGCTTGCGGCGGTCGAAGATTACACAGCCGAAACGGTGGAAATCGAAATGACGCTGCCGCGGGGCGTCTACGCCGATCGGACCCTTAAGGCTTTGTATGCATATACGGATTGCGAAGTCGCGATCTCCACCAATCTCCTTGTCATCAAGGACGACTTCCCGGTACTGATGACGGTCACGGAGGTTCTGAAGGCCAACACGGAAAGGCTGGTTGACGATCTCACGCGCGAGCTGGAAATCGAACTCGGGAAGTTGAAGGATCAGGTTCACAACAAAACCCTGATCCAAATCTTCATCGAGAATCGTATTTACAAGCGCATCGAAAAATGCGAAACCTATGAGGCCGTGCTGAGCG
>CAUZRT010000196.1:0-6406 GCA_963582235.1 Lentisphaeria bacterium | reverse complement strand
CCAGTTTGCTGAACGCATCCTTGACCGGATAGTTTTCCAGGTCCCGCGCCCAAGCATCGAGCTTCGCTGCGGTCATCTTTTCCGGATCCGCAATCATTGTTGCCAGGATGCGCGCGTCATGGTTGTCCGTCGCCCACAGCTGCTCCGCCACATTCATGATCGGTCTTAATCGGTTTTGTCAGCTTTCCCCGATTGGCGAAACTGACGCCGTATTGTTCGCCCATGATGCCATGCCGCGTATAGGCCTTCCGGTTCTGCGCCGTACCCATGGCCTTCAATTATTTCAGTAGTTCCGATTTCGTCATCGTTCGATTCCCTCACCCATGACGTTGTCGACCCGATTACCGGTTTCGGTGTTTGACTGTGATTCGGCTTTCACGATTTTATTTAATGTACGTCGAATACAACGATTGACTGCATGCAGTGGTAACCGTACCACGTCCGTCCGGCTGTGCGTGTTTAGTGTCTGGGCATGCGCTCCAGCAGGGACGTGAATTTGGCGAATGGCATGGGCGTGCCTTGCCGGTAAAGGATTCCGCTTCGAGGGCGTCTCCCGCTGTGGGGGGATCGGTATCCCGGTTTGTCCAGCAGGGGCGATGTTCCGACACTATACATGTCCGTCCGGCTGCATGGTTAAAACCGGGTTCTCGGTCAGCCGTATTTCTATGGCGAGCTCGACGACGTCCGAGTCTATGGCCGGACATTGTCGGCGGCGGAAATCCGTGCCTACTACCAGGCCGACGCACCGGCTCGCGGGCATGACTTGAGCCGTTTCGGTCAGCCCGTTACCGAGGTGATTCCGTATGCCGCTGCCGGCAAGATTATCGTTACCGTCAATGTGCGCGCAATGCAACCACTCGACCCGAGAACTTCGATTCGTGTTCGGCTCAGGGGCAAGAAGCTGCTCCGGGATACGCGCATCGGCAATGTGCCGCCGGACAACGAGGGGGAGGTTGTTCTCGATGCCCGCGACCTTGCTGCCGGCGAGTATGAAATGCTTATCAACCTTGCCGATGTTCGGGGCGCGCCCCGGGGTGGCGCGGTATCGACCCGGTTCAATTGGCGGGACGCCCGGCTTCGTTCCGAAGCATCAAGGTGCTCAACAATCTGGTCTGGGGACTCGTCAATGAGCAAAATTATGAGGACCGCGTTGCATTTTCACTGCCAATGGATCGCTGGGTGCTGGTGAGGTCCACGGCTGCGGCACCGGCCGCCTTGTCGGTCGACGACGAGGATGACGTGATCCGTCACGCGAAAGACCACCGGACGACGCTGGAAGCGATGCGCTATTTGCGCGCCGGTGATCATGTCGTCGTCATGAGCGAAAAGGTGGACCGGCTCTTGGTTCGTTCTATTCCTGCCTTGCGGCATGCCTTTTACGGCGCTGACCCGGAAATCGAACCATTCGGTCCCTATGATTAGGATTTCCTTTCGCCGCACATGACGCCGCACATGAACGTCATGCTCGCCGGGCTCGATCATTACGTTCGGGACAAGGCCGCGGCCTGCCGGCACTTGGAGGAGTGGACGGCGGCGGGTAAGCAGTGGCTCTCGTACAAAACCATCCCATGGAACAAAGAGTCGGCTGACGAGGTGTACGAGTACTGGGCCAACACCACCGGATTCCAGCATCCGCTGGTCGACGGGATCGTTATCGACGAAGCCAACGGCGACGATCTCGAGAGCTATGGATATTTCGCGGCGGCGGTCCACCGTTTGAATGCCAACCCGAGGTTCAGAGGCAAGTCGGTCCATGCGCGGTGCGACGCCTTATACGGCGACGATCGCAGTACGGAGTTCGCCCGTGTTTGCCTGGCCGGTGGAGGGTACCTTTGTTGGGAGCGCTACTTCGGTGAGGAGCGGACAGCGAAGGCGATGCGGGAATCATTACGGCGCTACATGGCCGCGCCCATGGTGAAATGGGAGCGTGTCTTTCCCGGTGTGACTAGGCGCATGGTCATGGCCTTCGGAAGTATGTCGGAACCGCCGGAGAACATGAACTTCCTGCCAACGGTCGATCACCGTGTGTGCATGGATATGCAGATGCAGTATCTGGCGACGTATCCGGCATTCTTCGGCATCGGCGGTATTCAGTGGTACCACAACGGCCACGCCGGGGAGGAAACAGTGCGCTGCATCGGCCGGCTGTACCGTCACTATGCCATTGACGGCAAGACCGAGCCGATGATCGTGTCACCATTCAATCTCGGGCATATTGTCAATCCGGACTTCGGCGACGGAACCAAGGGGTGGACGTTAATGCCGGCGGCCGCGGACAGCCTGCAGGTGAAAACATATAAGAACTACGGCGACCGCGTACAGGGCCGATTCTTCGGCGGCATTGGTGATCGCGTCATCAGACCGCAGGGCATCGGCGACACTTTTTTTCTGATCCGGCGAAGTGCCGCAGCGCCGAACATATTCATGCAGGAGATTCGCAACCTCGAGCGCGGGCGTTTCTATTCCATGAAGATGATGACGGCCGATTACCAGGACCTGCTCGAGGGGTGGTCGAGCAAAGCGCTGCATGCGGTTTCGATTCGCCTGGCCGGCGTGACGATGTTACCGGGAGCGAAAAACAATTTTCAATTTCCGATTCGCCAGGCGCGGGCGATCGGCAAGTTCGACTGGAAGTACCGCTTTTACTCGAACTATCATTGGCGTGTCTTTCGCGCCGGCGGGACATCCGCGGAATTGACGGTGACCGATTGGGGTGGCGATTTTTTCCCGGGTGAACCCGCGGGCCAGGAGCTGATGTTCAGTTTCATCGAAATCCAACCGTATTTGGAACTAGAGGATTGAAGGAAGTCTGATTGTGCAGCGGGGGCGACGTCACCCGGCTCGGACTGAATCATGCCCACGGAATTAGGTATGGTACAGCACCTTGAAGCTGTCGTGCCCTGCCTCTGGCATCCGGTCCAATAACGCTGCCATCCGACCCGCACTTGAAAAGATGCGGGGATTGCGCAAGGCAGATACAACATGATCGTAGCGGGTGAGAAGCCAGCTATTTAGAGGGGCACTCCAGTGGATCAGAGTCTGTCGACAGCAGCTCATGATAGAATGGATACGGGTCTGCGAAGAGCTCGGGGGTCAACCACTGGCGGCTGGGCACTGGATCAGTTTTTGATTTCACAATTTATTCTTGCCTTGCCGGATTGGACTTTTGCCACTGGAAAGTATGATTCAATAAACGACCGCGTAAAGGCGGCCGGCAGCGTCGCGCTCGGCACGATCACCCGGTCATTGCCGGCGACCGCGCGGCTGAGGCTGTAAGGACTCGCGTCTTCGCGCTTCGAACCGCCGTTGCCGGCGTCGGACGGCAGGTACGTTGCCTTCAGTGCCGACCCGTGCAACCCAGCCAGTTTTATGTATATTTGTTGGATGCAGACGGCGAGATGATTGACTCGGCCTACGACAAGACGTTCGTCCGGCTGCGCTACCCGGAATTTTCGAATCGTCTGCGGTCGCCGTACATCGGACTGAGCGACGAGGAATCCCGGATTTGTCGTGATGTGTTGGAGCGTGAGTTTGTCGATGTGCCGTGACGTCTCCTGCGGTCACATCAGAAGTTTTCGTACCTCGACTCGTGATTTGTATCTTTTCGATACTGAGGAGACCAGTACTGCGCCGCATATACCCTTTCACGATTCCAAATTGCGACGAAGAGTCAATGCGGTAGGTTCCATGCCGCGCGGTACCTAGAGCGTATAGAAATTTGTTTTTGACGCCCAGCATCGCTTCACTCGTAATCGATTACGAATCACGGATACAAAGCCCCGGCGAAGCCGGTTAACTAGATGAGCACCAGTGACATGCCAATTTTAAACAGACCGCGAGTGCTGGTTACCGGCGCCGGCGGCGTATTCGGCACCCGGCTGGGCGATCGATTGACCGAACGCTTCGAACTGATCCGCACCGACCTGCGCGGAGAGGCCGGTAGCGAGATCACGCCTCTTGATATTCTCGACTACGACGCCGTCGAACAGGCTATGGATGGGGTTGATGCGGTGTTGAATCTTGCCATCGCGACGGCGCGTGATCTTTATCACCTGAACGATATCGAATACGCCGAAGAGACCATCCGCGTCAATGTCCTGGGCACTATGCATGTCCTGGAGGCGGCGCGGCGTCGGAACGTCCAGCGCGTTGTTCTCGGCGGTAGCGTAACCTCCATTCTCGGCTGGCCGCAGCATGAAGAGTGGACAGGCGATCCTGGGCCGCGGCCACTGGACTTTTACAGCTGTTCGAAGGTGTTCGTCGAACAGATCGGTGAAATGTACGCCCGTGAACACCAATTGCCGGTGGCTTGTCTCCGGACCGGCCATCCCTGGCCGACGGGGACGGGGAAGGGCGACAACTTTGTGACACGGTTTTTTCGGAACTTCGTTGTGCACTTCGATGATATCAGCCATGCCATCGAGTGTGCCCTCACAGCCCGTCATGTACGGTACTCCGTTACCAATGTTGTCTCACGCTCGGACCCGCCCGGTATCGATGCGACCGGCAATCTGATCGGCTACCAGCCGTCATGGTTTTTCAGCGATGGTGAATCCCAACGGACGGAGCGGGAGAGCAATGACGCAGCGCCCGAAAGGCCGCGGGTGGCGGCCGTCATCACCGCCTTCTATGAACGCAGTCAGGCCGATGTCCTGCTCCGCCGGTGGCTGGAGCCAAGGCCGACCGATCTCGACTGGGGCTGGAGCGGACCGCGTACCACGCTGGCCGCTGCTTGCATCGAACAGATCAGGGACGACGACATCGGCACGGAATTGCTGGCGACGCACGGCATCCCACTGTACACGTCCGTGCGCGATGCGCTGACGCTCGGATCAGCTGAGCTTGCAGTGGATGGCGTGATCCTGATCGGGGAACACGGGGATTACCCGTGCAATGATATCGGGCAGCAGTTGTATCCATGCAAGGAACTGTTCGACCGGATCGTTGCCGTATTCCGCGAATCCGGGCGTGCGGTGCCGGTGTTTTGCGACCAGCACTTCTCTTGGAATTTCGATTGGGCCCAAGAGATGTGCCGGACGGCCTGGGACATGCGATTCCAATTGTTCGGCGGTTCACCCATACCGTTATGCCCGCTCGACCCGCCGCTTATCCTGCCGGATGAGGACGGCATTAAAGAGGCCGTAGTCCTGTTCTACGGCCCCGACGAGCGTTACGGTTACCACAGCCTGGAATTCTGCCAGGCAATTATCGAAACCCGCGGTGGTGGTGAATGGGGGATCGCCGGCGTGACCGCCTGGCATGGTGATGCGGTATGGCAGGAAATGGATCGTCGCACGTGGTCGCCGGTGTTGATGGAGAAAGGGCTCGACGCCATTCGTGCCCGGCAGTCAACGACCCTGATTCGCGCCGGCGACATGCGCCAGAACTGCGGTTGGACGGAGAACGGCCCGTCTGCTTTCGTGGTCGAGCATCTGCGCGGACCGCGCATTACGCACATCAATCTTACCGGCCACATCTCGACATTCGCCATCGCTTTTCGTTTTGCCAGTGGTAAGGTAACGGCGACGGCGCCGGTGCTGTTCGAGCAACCGGAGCCGATGTTCTATCCGCATTTCGCTGCGCTCGCGAAGGTGATTGATGACACGGTCGTCACCGGTCGCACCCCGTATCATGTCCAGCGGTCGCTGCTGACAACCGGGGCCACTGCCGCGTTCATGCGTGCCCTGGCCAATCCGGGCATGCGGCTGGCGACGCCGGAATTAGCGATCTATTACAACTTTAACCCATGTGGGCGCGCCCGTTAGTCCGGGCATTCCGCGGCCGTGGGTATCGGATTTCACATGGTGCCCAAATGGGAGGCTCCGCTCGCGAAGACAGTCCCGCCGGGCGAGTCCGTCTCAGTTTCCGGAGATCACATCGATTCCAGTGAGCCCGAAATCAGCAAGAGTCAGCAAGGAAGCGAAGGCGATGAAACCGACACGTCAAAAGAAGAAGACAGGGCCGAAACACCAGATCGATGACATGATCTGGCCTGAAGTCCGGGATGCCGCGCGGGCCGGACGAATCATTTTGATCCCCGTGGCCACCATCGAGCAGCACGGGCACCATCTGCCCGTTGACACGGACAACCGCTCCTGTTTTCATGTATGCTCCGAAGCGGCGCGTCGCCGGCCGGATCTGCTTCTCAACACGCCGCTGCTGCCCTACGGATTTAACGAACACAACATGGAGTTTCCCGGCACCGTCACCATCCGGATGGACATCCTCATCGAATACCTGTTTGATGTGGCGCAGTCCTATACGCGGATGGGCTTCCGACGGCTGATGATCGTGAACGGTCACGGGTCGAATCAGATGCCGGCGACTTCGCTCCAGCAGGAATCGTAGAAGACGCCGCTGATATTCTTCTTTCCCTCCCATGTCGACACCACTGCATGCCATTATC
>CAUZRT010000195.1:0-6422 GCA_963582235.1 Lentisphaeria bacterium | reverse complement strand
GAATCCGTCGTACGACGACCACCTCCACTCTACTGCGTTACCCGGCACGACGATCGGTAAATCTGGCTCCGCGTCGAGCAGTTCCATGGCGTCAACCGTGATCTCTTCGGACGGGTTATCTCCGGCTAAGCCTCCGACCCGACCCGACCCGACCCCCACGACGTTTGGCTGTCATGATAACCCGGAGTCACATTGCGGACGAACGAAACGGCATCGAATTCAATACGCCGGCCGAGTAGTCACAACGACACGTTCAATGACACCTGAAGAACAGCAGATATTTGCGAACATCGACCGTATCAACGGGGCTCAGGCCGCCGGCGAAGGTATGGACATCGTCATCGTCTCCACGACGAGCGTCGCACAGGAGGAGTACTGGCAGAATCGTCTGACTGCGAGCCGCGGCCAGATCATTCCGGAAGCCGCAAGTGTCACAGCCGTACACGAGGACTGGCCGGACGGTGCCGGAAACGGTCTTGGAACACTATACGCTGTACGCAAGGCGGCCGTTAAGCTTCGTGAGCTGGACGACATCGACTTGTTCGAGCGTATGGCCGGCGGCGCGGCGGTGGCTTTGTATCACACGGCCGGCAAGGGCACGCGGTTGGCGCCGCTGCCGGGCAGCGAAAACAATAACAAGCCCGGCGTCAAACTCCCGGCGCTGGTCACCATCAACGGTGTCACTGTTCCGATCACAATCCTCGAAGCGGTCATCAAACAGACGGCCATTTACGCTGCCGGTCGCCGGGGCCGGCTTTCGGTCTTCTGGGGAGACCAGATCTTTATCCCGGCGGCAAGCCCCGACTACAAAGCCCGGCACCATGCCGACATCCTGGCAAAGCTCGGCCGGATGCCGAGCGAATCGGAGTGGAGCGCGAACGCATATGACACGTACGGGCTGGTCGCCGTCGACGGCGGTGGCCATGCGGTTCAGGTCGAAAAGATAAGCTATGACACGGCTGCTCGCCTCATCGCTAAGGGCGTCCTCAGCGCCGACGGCGGCATCGGCGTCAGTCTTGGTTCGTTCAGCATGTCCGTGGTAATGATGGAAGCCCTTCTTGACGAATTCTGGAACGAACTGAATGCCCGGACCGGAAAACTGGACTCGGATCCGCATTTCTGGATGCCCATGACACTGGACGCGGAAACCTATCGCGACATTATGGCAACAAAAGGAACGGATCAGGAGTCAGCGGATCGACATTTTCGACGCATGACCGCATTTACTGAGAAACTCACTGCCGCGCACCCCGAAGTCGGGCTTTTCGGCGCCGTCAATGTTGGCGTAGAGTCGTGCTGGTGGGACTACGGGCAAGTACCGTTCTATATGAACAACAACTTGATGATGACGGCGGAGGGGATCGAGGCGGATGCCGTTCGGCACTTTTTTCAATGCGACGAGCGGCGCGGCGCGTGTGAGCTTGGGGCCGAACTGGACGTCGACTCGGCATCCTGCATTCTCGGCTCGACACTTGGCGTCGGACGGATTCGACGGTCGCTTGTGCTCGGTACCTTTCTCGGGCAGGTCGATATCGAGGACTCTGTCCTCATTAACGTCACGGCGCCCGCTGTGACCGCGCGATCGTGTCTGCTGTACAATCTGGCGGAGTCCCAAGAGTTACGGATCGTCGAGGGGACAGTACGAGCGGACGCCTTTATTCCCGGGAGTGGACGGCACACGATGCAGACACAACTCCGGAGCGACGGCGGCAAGGACTGGTTTACAGCGCTGCCGGGGAACGACTTGAGCTATGCCGATCTGCACCGCCTGAACATGGAGGTCAACACGCTCGAAGCCGAGGGCATGGCGCAGGCGGAACATCGGCGAATCCGGGAAGGAATGGATATTGCGTTTTGAATTAGGAATTTCTAATATTCGATCAATTGCAGATATGAGAACAATCGCACCGTTACGAAATTGTATTCAATGCTACGACTGGGGCTCACGGACCGCCATAGCCGAGCTGCTCGGCAACCCCGTGCCGTCGTCGGAGCCGCAGGCCGAATTGTGGATGGGTGCACATCCGGTCGGACCGTCGCTGGCGCGGAGCAATGGAAGCTGGAAGGCGCTGCCGGATCTGATCGAGCGTCACCC
The DNA here is from genome assembly GCA_963582235.1 of Lentisphaeria bacterium. Taxonomy (GTDB): domain Bacteria; phylum Verrucomicrobiota; class Lentisphaeria; order JABSQK01; family CAJWLW01; genus CAUZRT01. Next base: position 4,327 of record CAUZRT010000195.1, on the reverse strand, counting down.
CGTCGCCATTCTTGGTGAACCGGTGGCTCGCAAGTTTCTGAATCGGCTGCCGTTCCTGTTCAAGATCTTGGCGGCGGCTGAACCGATGTCCATGCAGGTGCATCCGAATCGGCAGCAGGCGGCGGCAGGATTCGCCCGTGAAAACGCGCTCGGGATTCCCCTGAATGCCTTTGAACGAAGCTACAAGGATTCGAACCACAAACCGGAAATCTTGTGCGCCTTGACCGAGTTCGATGCGCTCAACGGTTTTCGTCCGATCGATGAAATAATCGAGGTTATGGGGGAACTGCAACATCCGGCTGTTGCCGGGCCCTTGATAAACCTCAGGGCCAATCCGGATCGGGAGGGGTTGAAACGATTCTTTCGCGCCATCATGACGATGGGGACGGCGGAGACTCGTGAAACCACCGCGCAAGCGATCCGCGTCGTCAACAAACAGGGACCGGAACCGGCCTCGGAATGGGTCATTCGGATTAATCAACTGTACCCCGGGGACGTCGGCGTCCTTTGTGCAATGATGATGCGATTTATTCGGCTACAGCCGGGCCAGGGCCTTTTTCACGGCCCGGGCACCCTGCACGCCTGTTTGCAGGGTGTTGCCATCGAACTGATGGCGAGCTCGGATAATGTCCACCGTGCCGGATTGACGCGGAAACACATCGATGTGCCGCAACTGTTGAAGACACTCGAGTTCGGATCGGAACGTGCGCAGGTTGTGGAGCCGAAGCGGACCGGCGAACACGAAACGGTATGGGATACAACGGCCGAGGAATTTGTGCTGTCCCGTGTTGAGCTGCGCGGATGCGATCGCTACACGAGTGCCGCGAGGCGCAGCTTCGAGATCCTGATGTGCACGGAAGGCGAGGGGCACATCGTCGATTCCGCGGCGCTCCGTGATCTCGAGCTGACCAAGGGCTCCGCTGTCGCCGTCCCTGCGGAGGTACCGGCCTATGGGCTCGAAGGCGACTTCACCGTTTTCAAAGCGGCCGTGCCCGGCGCGTGATGCGGGACGATGGAGTCGCCGTGTCCTCGCCGTGCATTTCCCGGAATCCCGATTGACATTTGACCGTTTGGAATTATATAATCAACTGACCATCAGCCATTCCCCAAAACCCATTCTTCCGTTTTCTCGGCCGTACCAGAGTGGCGGAATTGGCAGACGCGCTAGGTTCAGGACCTAGTCCTCGTTTTAGAGGGTGGGGGTTCGAGTCCCCCCTCTGGTACCAATTCTTACCCAGTCACATTTTCCGGGACGGCGAGCGGTACAGGGTGCATCTGTAGGTCGATCTCTCGAGTGAGACGGATGGTTCCGGGCGGATACTCCTCCCTTGGGAGGCGGACGGTGGCTATCGCGCAGAAAACTGCGGCCTCACGGCATCACCGTCCCGCCGCGTCTTGGTATTCCCCGCACCCTCGGGTCACCGCGATCACCGGCGGAAGTGATAGGCCGTCCCATCTCCCAATTACAGCCCGTATTTGCTCTGCCCAGTCATTTCCCGGAAGTTGCCGTGGCGATGGTTTCGCCGACCCTGACCAGCGTCTCGTGGCCCTCGGCGCTGTGGGCGACGAGATCGGCGGCGAAGACGACGCGGTCGGGTTCGAAAAGGAGCACGATCGACGATCCGCCGAATTTGAAAAAGCCGCGCTCGCCCATCTTCTCGACATTGTCGCCATGGTACGTCCAGGCGATGCTGCCGACACCGAATGCGCCGATCTCCATGATCACCACCCGTCCGGCCCCCTCCGTCTCCAGGGTTGAATAAGCGCGCTTGTTTTCCGGAAATACATTGACGCCAAGCGCCAGCGCCAGGGGGTTGACGGAATGATAGTGGCCGTTGATCTGCCGGTTCTCGATGATTCGTCCGGAACACGGGAAATGGAAGCGGTGGTAGTCAGCGGGGCAGAGCCGGATGACGGCGATCGCACCGCCGTGGAAGCGGCCGGCATCACCGGCGAGCAGGTCGTCGGCGGAATACGCATGGCCCTTGACGGGCACACAACGGTCGCGTTCCAGCCGCGGGTAGACGAGAACACGGCCATCGGCCGGAGATATGATCGTCTCGGGTGACGGATCGAAGGGACGCAGTTCGAGCTTCAGCCGCCGCGTAAAGAACTCGTTGAAGGTGCGAAACGAGTCGACTGCGTCGTGGAATTCCTCGACATCGATTTCGAGTTCGGCAATGGTCGTCCGGATTCGGCGGCGGGACAGGCGCAAGTCGCAATACATGCCCATGATGCGGCTGAGCCAGGAGGATCGAAAAACCAACGTTTCGAAGAAACCATGGCCGGCGCACTGATAGGCCAATTTCAGCCATGATTGACCCAGAACGGTCTCCTGTGTCAGCTGCGGGTCGCCGCGTTTGTAGTAGAATATTGTCTCGGTTTCTTCCGGCATAGCGGCAAGAGTCGGGGAGCGAGCAGTTTCCACGGTTCGGGGTTTCCGCCAGAGGCGGACCATGTCGAATGACATGGCAGGGTTAGGGTTTGGGGTTCGGGACGAGCCATCCGTCATCCCGCGGTTGACGCAGACGGTGAGGCAACCGCATGGCGGTGAAAAATAACTGCATGTCCACTGGATGGAGAGATGCGGACCGCCGAGCGCTGCGAGACACGCGAAGCGAATCCTTTGCCGCTCCGGTCGCTGCGGGTTGTTTGCAAGGTCAAGTTTCGGGTCAGGCTATAATACTGGTAAAACGCCAATCGCTGTTTACGATATTGTCTTGGCGCAAAATTCCAATTTTATTCGCGGATCCCGCGAATAACCAACTGCACCCCCGCCAATGCCGGACGACGGGTTCAAATTTTTTGACGAGATCGACTCGACGAACAGTTACTGTATACGGGAAGCTGCGGAGCTCGCGTCGGGGACCGTCGTGGTCGCGGATCGGCAGACGGCGGGCAAAGGCCGAATGGGGCGTACTTGGCAGTCTCCGCCGGGCGTCAATCTTTATGCCTCGATCATTCTCAAGCCGCCGTTCATGAACATGGGCATCACCCTTTTTCCACAGGTAGCGGCGCTCGCCGTCTACAACACAGTTCGTGAGTACGGGGTCGACCAGGCCTGGATCAAATGGCCGAACGACATTCATGTGAATGTCGCGAAACTTGCCGGCGTGCTGAGCGAGAACCGGGTGACGAACAATGTTACGGAAGCGGTGGTTGTCGGCATCGGTGTCAACGTCAACATGGCCGCCGCTGATATGGCCGATATCGGCCGACCGGCCACCTCGATTCTGGTGGAAACAGGTCGCCGGATTGACCGGGACGATTTTCTCGTTTCCGTATTCAAGGTGTTCAACCGGCTGTATGCATCTGTCCAGAATCACGGGTTTTCCCAACTTCATTCGGAATGGAAGGGGGCAAGCCGCTTGCTGGACCGTCGCGTCCGTCTGTTGACGACCGACAAGGAAGTTCACGGTGTGGTGACCGATTTCGGGCGTGACGGGAGTATTGAGATGCGACTGCATACCGGCGAAACGACGGTTTATTACAGTGGCGACGTATCACTGGTGTTGGAGTAGGAGAGCTGGTACATGTTAAGCGTTCCAACGGCCAAGGCACGTTGGAACGCTGAGTTCAAGAGCCACAATCCGGTACGGGACGAAAATGTGAGCAGAGGGCCGCCGATTAACCAATGAACACTGCGCCCAACGGCACCGCCGACCGAAGGGAGACAGCCGAAGGCAACGCACATTGGGGCGCCATTTCGGACGGTAAACAAATACTGGACCGGGCGGTGCCGATCCTCCCGATACCGGCAGAATCGCTACCCACATCGCAGGATTCCGGGCAGGCGCCGGGCCCGAATGAGTTAAGGTAGAGAATCACTTGGACGACGCTGAGGAGCAGGAGCACGCCAAGACCGGCAACGTACAGCGCTCGCGGATGGATCGAAAATAGGCGCAATCGGCCAGGCCGGCGTCGGTTGCCAGCAGGTGGTGACGCTGAAGCGTCATGCCCCCGTCTTTAGGCGCACGACGACACGTTTGGCGCCAGGCTTGACTTCTTCCCCGCTCTCCGCCTCGATGTCCACATCGTCACGTAACGCCTCGTAGACCTGGCGGCGGTCCCGGGCGTTCATAGGCGGCAGGATTGTCTCCTGGCCCCAACGCCGCACCTCCTTGGCGGCATCGAGGGCTTGCTGCCGAATCCGCTCGGAATCGTCCTGCCGATCGCGGTGCTGATCCCGGTCCCGGTCCCCTTGCCGGTGCTGATCCCGGTCCCGATCCCCTTGCCGGTGCTGATCCCGGTCCCGGTCCCCTTGCCGGTGCTGATCCTGGTCCCGATCCCCTTGCCGGTGCTGATCCCGGTCCCGGTCCCCTTGCCG
>CAUZRT010000194.1:0-6489 GCA_963582235.1 Lentisphaeria bacterium | reverse complement strand
AGCCAGTGTGTCCACACTGCGGGCGATTCCTTTCTCTGCTGGAAATCTGATGTCGCAGGCACGCTTTGAGCGGGCGGTCAGGTAACGATTATCGATGCGGTTGGCGGAACCATGAACTTATCGCCGTTCGTAAAACCGGAACGTATCATCTTAGCGCTACACGCGGACAGCCAACGCGAAACGCTGCAAAAACTGATACAATCGCTCGTCGCCGCCGACATTGTCACAGACGAAGAAGAGTTCCTGCGGGATATAGAGCGACGTGAGGCGGAAGTTACGACGGTAATGGAGAACTCCATTGCCATACCCCACGCCCGGTCCCACGCGGTTCGTCGGTTGGGGTTGGCCATCGGCATCACCGGAGAACTAGGCGGCATCCGCTTCAATCCCGAGAGCGACGCCGAGTCCAAGCTTCTTTTCTGCATTGCCATTCCTTCATTCGCACCCACGTCGCATATTCCACTGCTCCAGTCGATCGCGAAGTTCTCACACGACCCGAAGCGGGTTGAGAAGATCTTAAAGAGCAAGACACCGGCGGGCGCGGCGCGGTGTCTTGTGTCTTTCAAGGGATAGAAATGAAAGTACGACTTTGGGGCACGCGTGGGTCGATTCCGACACCGCTCCGGGCTGATGGTGTAGAGAAAAAGGTCTTTCAGGCCCTGGAGCGGTACCGCGATGCCGGCTCGCCCGAGGACGTCGCGGCCTTCTGCACCTCACTGCCGTTATCCGTTCGGGGGACCTACGGCGGTGATACATGCTGCGTCGAGATCGACGACGGCGGCGACGAGATCATTGTCTTCGACGCCGGCAGCGGTATTCGAGCGCTCGGCAATGCCATCATGGCCACCGGCCGGGGGGCGCAGACAATCCACATCTTTGTCAGCCACCTGCATTGGGATCATATTCAAGGTTTTCCCTTCTTCGTCCCTGCCTACGTGCCCGGCAACAAGATTCTTTTTCGCGGGTTCCATGAGGGTTTCGAGCAGAACGTCAGACAGCAGCAGAACTGGCAGAATTTCCCGGTGTCCGTGGATGAAATGCGGGCCGACCTCTCCTTCGAGGAGTTCTCCCCGGACGCAACGTTCACCATCGGCTCCTGCGAGATCTCAGTCTTTCCCCATGTTCATCCGGGGGATTCATACGGCTTTGTCATCGGCAGTGAGGGCAAGAAAGTCGTCTATGCCAGTGACTGTGATTACGTCGATATGGCACCGGAAAACTTTGCCGCCTTCCAAGGCTACTTTGCGGACGCGGACCTCTTGATATTCGACGCGCAATATACACTGGAGGAGATTGTGTCGACCAAGTACCGTTGGGGTCACAGCAGCTTCAGCATCGGCATCGATCTGTCGAAAATGGCCGGCGTGAAGCGCATCTGCTTCTACCACCACGATCCCGGCAGCAACGACGACAAACTCGATGAGTATCGCGAGCGCGCCCTGGAGTACTGGAAGCTGACGTTTGCCGACAACCCCAATTGCGAGGTCATCTGGGGTTATGACGGCATGCTACTCGAGATCTGAAGACGAATTGTCTTCATGTGTCTGTCAGCGCACGTATTGAACGGATTAACGAAGACAGTTTCACACCACCACCACGCAGTGCCGATGTCCATCCGTAGTCGCATTGATCCGCAAGGTGACGTGACTGAATAAATCCCCCCCTGCCTTGTCCGCTCACGACGGCTCAGCAGGCGATCCGCTGTTGGAACCGCGCTTTGGCCGAGTGAATGGGACACAACCCCCATTTCGAACGGCGTCTACCGTCCAATCGTACGGCACGCGATGTTGTTGGTCGGTTGCCCCCGGCTTAGACAGCGGCTTTTTCCCAATCGACCTTGCTGACGAAGCGGGTCAGGCTCCGACCGTCCGTCGTCTTGCCACGCAGGGCATAACGCTCCTTGCCCTTGTCGCCATAGACGACCTTTTCCACCACCCGTGCCTCGATCTTCTGCCGCGCTTTGACGTCATAGAAGGTGGATGTCATGACAACTTACCTCCTCAGTTGTGCCGCTTGCTCGTAACAGCTCACCCGAGTACTGAATTCGCGAGGATAGATAGACCCGGTTGAAACCACTTCTGAAAAGCCGAAGCCGCGCTACCAAGCCGTGCCGATTCTGCTGTCGTGTAGAATGAGCCCGTTCGGGCGTGAACCCGGTCCCGCTACCGAGTCCCAGCGGCTTCCCTCACCAAATGGAATCAAGGTCGACGGAATATGTCGACGGCTTCTGTGGCCGATCCCGAACGACTTGAACAGCTGGAAATCAACAGGCGGGTGAACTGTTACGCCTTCACGGCGTTCTCGATGGGCCAGACGATAGGATCGTCTGGAGGTATTTTCCGGTGAAGCTGGAGCGCCGACGGGCCACTGCCTCCGGTGTACCTTCGGCAATAATGCGACCGCCGCCAACACCGCCCTCCGGTCCTAAGTCAATAATGTAGTCCGCCATTTTTATGACGTCAAGGTTGTGTTCAATGACAAGAACCGTATTGCCTTGATCGCGTAAACGCATGAAAACTTTCAAAAGCTTCTTGATATCGTCCACATGCAGGCCGGTCGTCGGTTCATCGAAAACGTAAAGCGTGTGGCCCCGCTGACTCCGCGCCAGTTCCGTGGACAGTTTGACGCGCTGTGCCTCACCGCCGCTGAGGGTGGTCGCTGGCTGCCCGAGGTGAATGTAGCCGAGCCCGACATCGACGAGCGTCTCGAGAATCCGGTGCAGCTTCGGCACGTTCTTGAAGAGACGGCAGGCGTCGTCCACAGTCATGTCAAGGACTTCCGATATGCTGCGGGTCTTATACAGGATCAACAGAGTCTCACGATTGTAGCGTCTGCCTTTGCAGACCTCGCACTGTACGTAGACATCGGGGAGGAATTGCATTTCGATCTTCTTGATGCCGTTGCCGGTGCACTCCTGGCAGCGCCCGCCCTTGACATTGAAGCTGAAGCGGCCCGGTTTATAGCCGCGGACCCTGGCGTCCGGGACCATGGAGAAGAGGCGCCGGATGATGTCGAAGGCGCCGGTATAGGTGGCCGGATTGGAACGCGGCGTACGGCCGATGGGGCTTTGGTCGACAATGATCAACTTGTCAATGTGGTCGAGGCCATCGATGCGCGTATGCTCGCCCGGTTGCTGGCGCCCGATCTTGAAATGGGCGTTGACGGCACGGGTAAGGATCGTGTTCACCAGGGTGCTCTTGCCGGAACCTGACACGCCGGTGACGCAGCAAAAGGTGCCCAGGGGGATGGCCACGTCGATGTTCCTGAGGTTGTTCTCTCTGGCTCCGAAGATATGCAGCGTCTTGCCGTTGCCGTCACCGCGGCGATCGGGAACGGGTATATCTTTGGTGCCGGCGAGATATTGCCCCGTCAGTGACTGGCGGCATCGCTCGATGTCGAGCGGCGTGCCCGCACATACGACTTCACCGCCCTGGGCGCCGGCACCGGGCCCCAGGTCGATCACTGCGTCAGCGGCCCGTATTGTGTCCAGATCATGCTCCACGACGACGACGGTATTGCCCAGGTCTCGGAGCCGTTTTAAGGTGTCGAGCAGGCGGTGATTGTCGCGCTGATGCAAACCGATACTGGGCTCGTCGAGGACATAAAGGACGCCGACGAGCCCGCTGCCGACCTGTGTCGCCAGCCGAATGCGCTGCGCTTCGCCGCCGGCAAGCGTGCCGCTCTCGCGATTGAGCGTCAAGTAACCAAGGCCGACAGCCGTAAGGAATCCGAGCCGGCCGCGGATCTCACGAAGAATCTCATCGGCAATCAACGCCTCTTCGCCGGCCAGCTCGAGGGTATTGAAGAAGTCGAACGCCGTGTCGACGCTCATCTGGATGCAATCGCTTACGGAGTGGCCGCCGACGGTGACAGCCAAACTCTCCGGCCGCAGGCGGGCACCGTCGCAACCGGGGCAGGTGCGCCATGTCATGACTTTGCGCAGACGCTCCTTCGTCAGCTGGCTCTCGGTTTCCCGATATTGCCGTGAAAGTTCCGCGACAACCCCCGCAAATGGTTTGCGTACGGACCGCTGCCGGTTGCCCCAGCGAAAGCGAAAATCGATTTCCTCCTCGCCACTGCCGTGCAGGACGATGTTCCTGATGCGATCCGGCAGCTGCTTGAAGGGTACATCGAGAGGGAAATCGTAATGCTCGGCCAAGCAACGCAGCAGATGGCGATGATAGACGACCATTCGGCGGGCGCCGACGCGCCACAATGGGACCGCGCCATTGTTCAGAGGCCGATCCTCATCGATGACCAGCGAGTCGTCAACAACGTTCTGCGTTCCGAGTCCGTGACATTGCTCACAGGCGCCGTACGGGCTGTTGAACGAAAAGTTTCGCGGCAGCAGCTCGCCGAGGCTGACGCTGCAATCCGGGCATGACAGGTGCTCGCTGATCAGTTCTTCGTGCCACGCCCCGTCGCCGTCATTCGATTCGGTCAGCACCCGGACGAAGCCCGCACCGAAACGCAGGGCCCTTTCGATCGAGTCATTGAGCCGGCCGCCGTCGATCTTACCGGTGATCAACCGGTCGACGACGGCCTCGATGTCGTGGCGGGTACTTTTCCTCAGCTTGAACTCCTCGTCGAGGCTGTGGATCTCGTTGTCAATACGGACGCGGACGAATCCCTCCTTTCGCATCTTGTCGAGCACCTCCCGATGTTCGCCCTTGCGGCCGCGTATGTATGGCGACAGGATCATCAGTTTGCGGCCGGCGGGCAGCGACACGATGTTGTCGCAAATCATCTGCGGGCTCTGTCCCCGAACGCGCTGCCCGCAGCGGGGGCAGTGGGGGTGACCGATGTGCGCGAAGAGAAGACGCAGATAGTCGTAGATTTCGGTTGCCGTGGCAACGATGGATCGAGGATTGCTGCCAGCCGAACGTTGTTCGATGGCGATAGCCGGCGACATGCCCTCGATGTGGTCAACATTGGGTTTCTGCATCTGATCCAGAAACTGCCTGGCGTAAACGGATAGGCTTTCCACATAACGTCTTTGGCCTTCGGCGTAGAGCGTGTCGAAGGCAAGCGACGATTTGCCGGAGCCGCTGGGGCCGGTAACGACGACGAACGCATTGCGGGGAATGTCCACATCGACGTGTTTCAAGTTGTGTTGACTGGCACCGTAAATGCGAATGAAACGGGGTTCAACACGTGGTACAGGCGTGGATGCGGGGGGAGTTTTGGATTTACTCGTCACCGTTGTGTCAACCTGCCGTGAAGGCATGCCGGAGAAGCCTATGAGGTTTGGTGTTTGACGTGGGTCTCGGCGGCGGGATCCTGATAGTACCGCGAATAAAAATTACAAAATCGAGACTCAGGACACGCGGCGGGCGCCAAAAAGCGCATACCCACCTTGTAAATCAGGTAACTGTTTATCAATGTAATATATGCTTCAGACTATTATTGTATGTTATGGGAGACCCGCAAAACCGAGTGAATAGCACACGGACCGGAACAGGACTGACGGCGTTGCCGCTCTGCTATTACGGCCACCCGGCACTGGAGCGCCCATCGACCGATATTCAAGTCATCGATGAAGAGATTGAATTGCTCGCCGAACAGATGATCCTCACCATGTACGAAAACGAGGGCATCGGCCTCGCAGCTCCCCAGATCGCTCGTAACATCAATCTTCTGGTGCTCAGTATTCCCACGCCGGAAGCTGACGGCGGCAGCGCCACCATTGCATCGCCGGGCGAGCGCGTATTGCTTCCACGGATGCCGCTGGCAGTTGTGAATCCAGTCCTGGCGGATTTTTCCGTTCATACCAGTGTGGCCGAGGAGGGCTGCCTCAGCATTCCGAGCGTACGCGGCCCCGTCGAACGCCCTGAGCTTGTCGAACTCCATGGCCAGCTGATCGATGGTCAACGGGTTCGATACAACTGCGGCGGCCTGCTTGCACGCTGCCTGCAGCACGAATGCGACCATCTGTGCGGCAAGCTGTTCATCGACCGCGTCGACGTGGAAGCATTGCAAGAAATGAGTCCGAAATTACGTAAATTACGTAGAGAAACACTGCAGGCACTGAGAAAGCAACGGAAACGGCGTGGTTAAGCTAAAAGACATTCCCGAATACGACAAGCTGGATACGATTCTCCACGAGTTGTGCGACAAGCACGACCTTAAACTATTCGTCTCGGGATGGACACGCAAGACATACGACGTTTACTGGGAAGAGAAAAAACTGAGCCAGGCCGTTCATCTGGCCCGCATCGAAAGCCTGGCAACCAGTAACGGCGAAATTCGATTCTTCGACGACCGCGCATCTGAGTTTGCCCATGAGCTTGGCGAAGCGCTGGAACAGAATTTCGGTCTCGATGAGGCGCTGCTGATCCGTGAAAAACGGCCATCGGATTAAGCGGTTTGCGCAGCATCGTGCGTATGCGTGGCAGCATCGTACGTATGCGTGTAGGATGTTGACGAGAGCGGTCGAGCCGATGCGGTACCGCACCCTGGCCCCGCCGCCGTGATCATGAAATTAAAGTT
>CAUZRT010000193.1:0-6536 GCA_963582235.1 Lentisphaeria bacterium | reverse complement strand
GTGTCAAATGTTGGTGACATTGACGGCATCTGGGACGATTTGTATCACGCGTCGCTGCCATACGGCCGTAAAGGCATTGCGGTGATGGCGCTGAGTGGCGTGGATCTGGCACTTTGGGATCTGCTTGGAAAGGCAGAGAATCAGCGTGTTTGCGAGCTGCTGCGCGGTGACCGGCGTGAAAGTGTGCGTGCCTATGCGACCGGACCTGACGTGCCCTGGTATCGGGATCTCGGTTTCGACGCCTACAAGATAACCGCACTGACCGAAGGGAAGGCGGCACCCGAAGCCACCGTGGTCAGAATGGGCCGAAGCATCGCGGCGTGCCATCGGCGCCGATGGCCTCCTAATGATCGATTCGTACATGACTTGGGACGCGGCCCTCACCGGACGGATGGCAACAAGTCTGGAACCGTATCGGATCCATTGGTTCGAGAATGTGCTGACGCCGGATGACCCAAACGGCTTGGCGATGCTACGTTCACGAGTCAAGCCAATCCTGCTGGCAGGTGGCGAGCACGAGTTTACAGCGTATGGTTTTGCCGAGGTGGCACGCATCGGTGCCCTCGACATTTGGCAACCCGATGTGACCTGGTGCGGCGGGTTCACCGCAGCGATACGGATCGAGCAATTGGCGGCTCAACACAACATTCCCATCGTCCTGCATCGCGGTGGCGAAGTCTGGGGCTTGCACATGCTTGCCGCAGGGTTTGGAGAGAACCTGGCGGAATTGGTCATGGGCCGCCGTGATGCTCAACGCGATCTAATCTGGCATGGTGAACCCGAACCTGTCGATGGGCGGCTGATGCTACCCGAAGGCCCCGGCTTCGGCGTCGACGTCAATGAGGCCATGCTCTGACTGAGGAATAAAGGGAGTGAACAATGCGCGTTGGCGTGATTGAGGTCGGACACTGGCATTCCGGAAAGTACATCAACAGAGCCGTGGAACTCGGGTTGGAGATCGTCGCCGTGTCCGACCGGAATCTGGATACAGCCCGGCAGTGGGCGAACCAACTCGGCTGCCCTGCGTACACGGACTACGCGGAACTGCTTGCTAAAAAGGCCCCGGAGTTTGTCTTCGCGCACGGAGCCCACTGCGAAATGACGGACATTGCCGAAACACTTGTGGAACACGGGACACCGTTCGTCATGGAGAAACCGATGGGGGTTGACTGGCGCCGATTGGCCGCGGTTGCCGACAAAGCCGACGACAAAGGCTTGTTCGCCGGTGTGGATCTGCCGAGGCGTTGCTTTCCGCTCACCCGCGAGCTACTGCGGCTCAAAGAGACAGGGGAACTCGGGTGTATGACTGCTTGCTCCCAGCGTCTGTTTGCCGGCAAGCCACAGCGCTATCACGACTGGAACGTGCCCTGGGTGTTAAACCCAACCCAAGCTGGTGGTGGACCGCTGTTCAACTTCGGCCCCCATGTCATAGATACCTTCCTGCTATTGTCCGGTCAAAATGTGAAGAGCGTGTACTGCAAGTCCAGTCGAGTTTTGCACGGGCTCGACGTTGAGGATTACTCGGCCGTACTCATGGCCACGACAGAGGGCGCACTTGCTTCCTTCGAGGTCGGATATGTATGTCCGGATTCGATGTACGACCTGTCCGTGAGTTTGTGCACAGACCGCCTGTTTGTATCGACGACGACATTCGACGCTGCAATGATCTCTTTCCGCGATGGTCGGACACTCGAAGTGGGTTCCGAAGGCGAAGGAGCGCAATTGGATTACGTTGCGGAAACGCTTCACCGGCTCGAGGCGGGTGACCAACCAGTTGCTACCATACGCGACATGGTCCGCGCGCTCCAGATCATCAATGCCGCTGTTGCATCCGCAGCAACCGATGGCAGCGTGACCCTGGAATGACGGCTGATTGGCGGCCCGGAAACGGCAGGCAGGCGCTTGTACCTCGCGCCACTATGGTTTTTCTTCACGATGTCGTCAGCAGATTAAGCCAGGCACCGAGACAGCCGTCCAGACGGTGTAAGTAGTTCCTTAGAATCGGGCTGCACCCGTCCCGGTGTCGGCGAAGTTCGTCCGCGAGATGCGGTATCATGTCCGCGTGGGATCCAGTTGCAAGTTCTGCGCAACATCGATCCAGCAATGTGATGAACTCGTCCGTCACCAGATGGCCCAGATGCTCCCTCGGAACGTTTCCTTGACAGGGCGCTTCGCGCAGCTGGCGCACGAGCGGACCGCCGGCACTCATCCGATATCCATTGATGTCCATCGGCTTCTTGAGGATGAAGCCGGCCCAGATGTCGCCGTACCGGTCGACGGTCCAGTTCGTCATGAGCACGTCAATCTCCGGAAATTCGCGCGCCAGCAGTGATGTCGTCTACGGATCCCGCATGTAACTCAAGGCCGTGAACCGGGCCAGCAGCGGTGGTGGTTCGGTGTACCGCGCGTCAGAGCCTGTAATGCGTCACCGCATTGTCACGAAAAAGCTTGCGCTTCTCGTCGTCTGAACAGCCCGCGACCGCCCATTCCAGCGTTTCCACCCAGGTGACGTAATCGGTCGCCAAAGTCGAGACCGGCCAATCGCCGCCGTACATCACGCGATCGAAACCGAAGCATTCGAGGACATGATCGATGTAAGGTTTCAGATCCTCGCGCGTCCAATTGCCGTGGTCAGCTTCCGTCACCATGCCGGAAATCTTGCAGACCACGTTGTCCATCCACGATAACTCCTGCAACTCCTGCCGCCACGGGTCGAATTCCTGCTTCGCGATCGCCGGCTTGGCGATGTGATCCAGAACAAAGAAGGTGTCCGGACACTGGGCGACGAGCTGAATGACGTCCTCTAGCTGATGGTGCTTAATGCAGATGTCGAAGCTGAAGTTGTGGGCCGGCAGCAGGCGTATGCCTTCGACAAATTTCGGTTGCAGGCAGAATCCAATGTCGGCTACCGGCTCGATTAGTCGGCGGATGCCGCGGATCAGCGGGTTACCCGCCAGCTTCTCGAGAAGCCAGCCGGTTCCGCCGCCTTGCTCGAGCGGCACCGAGACCACCATTCCCTGGATACGCGGTTCCTGTCTCGCGAGTTCGGTGATGAATTCGATTTCGTCGCCCTTTTGCTCGACGGCGCAATCGCATTCCACGAACACGATCTTCTCGACGTCGACGTCGCCGCGGGCCGCGTCAAACTCCTCTAGTAAAAACCGCTGCTCCAACGCCGGCCCGATCTCGTGGATCCACGCATAACCCAAGCGCTCCGGGTCCCACAAATGTAAATGAGTGTCGACAATTCCAAAGTCAGGCATGACAGTTCCTCCTCAGAAACTTAAGATTGGGGATTGGGGATTGGCAGCATCCAGACGTGGTTTGGGCTGCACCGAATGTGGAAGCCATCCGTCGGCTGACGGATGGCTTCCACATTCGGTGCAGCCCAGCCGACGTGTTTCTGCCACCCATAAGCCGCCCGCAATGCGCGAGACGGCGTACGCTCCCGAGAAACTTGAGGGTTCCGTATCCAGTATCCAATCCCAAATCTCGTTATCCCCGCCTCACTCCCCACCATATGGAAAGCTCACCTGAAACGACTTGTCCCATGTCAATCGGATCGCGCCACGACACGTTTTGCGCCTTGTCGGTCCGGAACGTGCGTCCCTACACAAAGTATCGATTCCAATTGTCAAGCTACTTTTGAGAACGCAGGAAGAACGGGCGCAGGATCGAGCCGTCCATCAACGGGTTCCATGACCGCGTGCTTCCGCGTCCTATCGGCGTCGAACGGTCCCATCCGCTCCCACGTCCGGCCAAGAGCGACGGCATGAAAACCGACGCGTCCATTTGTCCAAATGGGGCCGACCATCTTACCCGACACCGTGACGCCCGTGCGGATGTCATCAACCGCCATGTCATGACCGGTCCTCGAAACTTCAGCGATTCGGATTGTTACACGCCGCCGCAAAATATAGTGTAATGCGCGGATTAAGCGAGCTCTGTCAACGATCTCAGGGAACACCAGTGTTCAGCGATGTTTTGGCAGGCTGAAACACTATCTTCGTCCCGGCAAACCAATGCCGACCGGTTCGACGGTCATTCTTGAAGCCGCTCGAAGAACTTTTTCGCGGCCTCCGCGGACGCCGTGCGATCGTTCATCGAATACGCCAGCGACAACATCTTGAAAAAGCTGGGATCGAAGCCGGCAAGCCGTTGTGCCGGGATACGAAAGTCGTCACACACCTGACCGAAGATCGCGAGTTGCCGATCGCCATCCGTTTCCGTAAGGCTGGCACGCAAGATACGGAGCTGATCCTCAAACGGCAAAGCTACTTCATCCACGGAAATGCCGACGGCATCGGCGCCGGATTGTCTGAAAACAGAGAAAACCGGAGACTCGTGAGAAAACAGACTCAACAGCCGATGCGGGATCGGGCGAACCACATACCAAAACTCATATCCTTTGTCCGTCAGAAGATCGACTTTTGCCTGGCTTCGATCTTTCAACACCACAATCCGGGGATTGGCGAGAGCCAGATACAGTGGTGTGATCATGATTGATGACTGATTCTTCGACAGCACGCCGAAGGTATTCTTCGACCAGTCCCGAACTGCCCGGACCGGCTCGAACCGACCCTCGGCCATGATGTATCTTTTACCGAATATGCTGCCGTCAACGGCGATGGTCGTGGGACCATGCAGACTGTCGATGCGGCCCGCCAGCGATCGGCGCAACTGCACACGGGAATCTCCGACAAGGCTGAAAATCGTCTGCGCGGCGATCGTGGTCACCATGATCATGTACGTGATTACCCAAATACGCGGCCACCGGCTCGCGACGCCCGACATCCTGTGCAGGCTGTACGCCAGGAGAATCAGAGCCATCGGCACAAACGGGAGATGAAACCGCGGGTGTGAGTAGCGGATCACCTGAAGAAAGAAGAAATGAAAGGAGGCGAAGACAATGACGAATCCAACGGCAAGACGGATCACGCGCGCGTCCATTGCCATCCGCCGGCGCATCGCACGGACGATTATGACAAGCAGCGCCGCAAGCGTCGGCCAATCCAACGCAATCGCCAGGTCGCCGATGGATTTCAACGCCAGCAGAAGCCGAGAAATTGGCCCCGTTTTGAATTGAGCGTACTCTTTTGACCCTTGATTAGTAATCCATTTGACGTGGTAGTCCAGGACTTCAAAGCCGCCGGCCGCATGAAAAATAATCCCGGCTGTAACCGCCCATGCGGCCGCCAGGGAGAACATGGCACCGACCGCCACCAGCCGTGGCTTACGATACAGCCACAGCCGGCACATCCAGATTGCGATCGGCAACGCATACAGGCTGTAAACTTGATCTTTCGTACAAATCGCACAGGCTATAAAAACACCAAAGAGTCCATGGCCAAGCCACAGCATCTCGGGCTCGTCGTTATACCGCATCGAAAATCTGACGAGGACAAACACTGACAGCGTGAACCAGAACAAATACGGTTGATCCATATTCGTCGTGTGCGAGTGGTAGAGGCTTATCGGGTTCAGAATGAAGGCAACCGCCGCAGCGACACTCAAGCGCCGCGGCAGCGCCAGAATGTCGGCACAGATCAGATAGACAAGAATCGTCGTCCCCAGAGTCATCACGGCGACGGTCAGGCGAAATCGCCAGAGCCGCCTGGAATTCATGCGCAGCTCCTCGTCCTTCGAGAAGGAACTCTCAACCATCACATCGCCCTTCGGATACGGCGGGTGCCCATAAGGCGGCGCAATGATCTCCCAGATCAGATACTGAAGCGGGGGATACTTGAAGGTGTCGATCGACATCGAGTCCCGCGCATCGCTGTCGGGATGCAGCGACACGCTGTTCGGCGCGAAACTGGCGGTGTTCGGGAGTCCCCAGCCAATACTGAACAGGTGAGAGAGCCACCAGGTGAGGACAATGACGAGAAAGGCGTATGCCGTCTGCTTTTTCAAAGTATTTTTCGGTCCAAAAATAACCTAATATATAAGGCCGAATTTTTTACTTGAAATTCCGATCGGGATTCCGTACCATAGGTAATGATTTCGGCAAAATATCGCCTAAGGCGGAAATTCCGAATCGAATTACCATCGGAGAATCGAAATGACAAACCGTTTAATATGTAGTGCTGCGTGCGTATTGTTCTCAGTGCTGGTCGTCGCCTCTGTCCGCGCCCAACCCCCCGCTGAGATCGTGTCCGATCGTGACAATACGCTATACGAGGACGCCACCGGGGCGGTAAGTAATGGTGCCGGCGACTGGTTTTTTAGCGGCCGAACGGCCAAGGGCGCTATACGGCGGGGATTGTTCCGATTCGATATTGCCGGCAACGTTCCGGCCGGCTCGACAATCAACAGCGTATCGGTGACGCTCAATATGGACAAAACGACCTCCGGCCTCCAAACAATCGACCTGCACCGCGTCCCGGCCGACTGGGGTGAAGGAACCTCCGATGCACTGGGGCAGGAGGGCAGCGGCGCGGTGTCTACCCCCGGCGATGCCACGTGGATACATACCTTCTTCAATACCAACACCTGGACAAACGTGGGCGGTGATTTTGATCCGACTGCCAGCGCGT